>CAINWJ010000077.1 GCA_903854455.1 Candidatus Peribacteria bacterium
CGCCGCCATCCGCATCCCGATGTACTCAGAAAATCCGAAGGCGAAGCGCGTGGAATTCCGCTCACCAGATCCGGCAGCCAATCCGTACGTCTGCTTCGCGGCGATGCTCCTGGCAGGTCTCGATGGCATCAAGCGCAAAATCGATCCGGGAGCCCCGACTGACGAGAACCTGTACGACATGAGTCCGGAGAAACTGGCCAAGATCCCACACGCGCCGAAGGATCTGAGCGCCGCACTGGATGCGCTGGAGAAAGATCATTCCTTCCTGCTCGAGGGCAACGTCTTCAACAAGAAATTCCTGGATGATTACATTGCTGTGAAGCGCGAGGAAGTCTCCGATGAGCGCAAGCGACCGACGCCGAGCGAGTTCTTCAAGTACTACGACGTGTAGGCGTGTAAACGTGTAAGCGTTAGGCGTATAAGCGAATTCGTTCGCCTATACGCTTATTCGCTTATTCGCTTTACGTGACCTTCAACGATCTTCCGTAACTCCGTTTCTGATGGATGAATAACCAACCCCATCCGCTCCGCTCCCGTCCCAACCAGCACGAACGTATCCTCGACAAAGACACCATACTTGAGCTGCAGCTCCGCAGACTCGTTGAACGGCACACGATAGGTCGAAATCGTCGCTGATCCTGAACCGTACAATGCCTGCAGTCGCTGGTCGCTGACCTTTGAAAACGGATCCGTATCCTTCGCGAAGAAGAGGATCGATGGCTTCCCGGCAATGCGAGCCGGAGAAAATGACGTGTACTCGATCCTGCTGCCGCTCCCACTCGCCATCAGAGACCCGGATGCAACGGAGTTCGTGCCGATGTTTCGGTGAATCTCTGGAATTTCCTCCGAGGCTCCGCAGGCGGAGAAAGCCAGCATCAGAACAATTACCGTAAAGAATCGAGTATTCACAAATGCAATGGGGAAAATGTCTCTTTGTCCATTGTGAATTGTAAATGGTTAATTGTTAATGGTTAATGGTTAATTGTTACACTTGATGACGGACAAACGAGCTTGAACGGACACTCCTGGCAATGCGGTGTGCGGGCGATGCAAACATTCCTACCATGTGAAATCAGGAGATGCGAGAGGTGCGACCACTCCTTCTTCGGCGTCTTCTTGCGCAGAATACGCTCCACTGCCTCCGGAGTTTTGCCACGCGCAATCCTCAAGCGACGGCTGACGCGGAAGACGTGCGTATCGACGGCAATCCCCTCCTCAACGCCGAATGCCGAGGAGAGGACAACCGATGCTGTTTTTCGTCCAACGCCGCGTAACGTAATCATCTCCGCCATCGTCTCAGGAACCTTGCCTCCAAACTGATCAATAATCCTCCTGCAGCTCTCGCGAATCGCTTTGGCTTTCATCCTGAATGTGCCGCAGGAATGGATATCGTGCTCCAGTTCCGATGCAGGAACTTTGAGGTAATCCTGCGGCTTCCGGTACTTCCTGAACAATGATTTCGTCACAAGATTCACCCGCTTGTCCGTACACTGTGCGGAGAGGATCGTCGCGACCAGCAAATCGAGCGGCGTCTTCCACCGGAGCATCGTTTCAGCCTTCGGATACAGCTTGGAGAGAACCCGAATAATATGATCAACTTCAAGCGTTTTCATAGGCAAGGGTCATTGAATGAAAACTTCGCAACACAATTCTACATTTTACATTCTACATTCTACATTCCACTGATGTATTCTCCGCTCCCTCCTACCTCTCTCGAGTGCCATCTCTTCCTCCCATCACCGTCTTCGACGTCGAGACCACGGGGCTCGATCCTCGGCGCGGTCACCGCATCATCGAAATAGCGGGTATTCGACTCGAAAACGGCGCGATCGATGAAACCAACTCATTCGTGTCACTGGTAAACCCGGAGCGAGATATTCCTATCGAAGCCCGGCAGGTGAATAAGATCAAAGAAGAGGACGTCCGCACGGCCCCCGGTATCGAAGAAGTGCTCCCGAAATTCCTGGAGTTCGCACACGGATCCATTCTGGTGGCACACAATGCAACATTTGATATGGGATTCCTGAATGCCGAGAAGGAGATGTGCTGGGGGTACATCGAGCTACCCGAGTGCCTCTGCACGATGCGCTTAAGTCAGAACCTCTTTTCACGTGAGTTCGGCCACAATCTGGATGCCGTCGCCCGGCGCTTGAGCCTCCAGCGTCCCGCCGCGCGTCACCGCGCTCTGCCCGATGTGATCCTCACCGCACACGCGTTGCTCAAGATGATGGAGCTGGGAGAGATCCAGTCACTGGAAAACCTCCGCGAAGTGGCGAGTATCGGAGTTACAGCGAAGTGAATTGAAAATTGTAAATTGAAAATGACGGAGGAAACAGCAACACAAATCATTCATCTAATTTTCAATTTTCCTTTTTCAATTTTCAATTGTACATTCTCCCCGTGCCCGCTCTCCCCATCATCACCGGCGCTTCCTCTCCCATTCTCCGGACGAAGACCAAGCGCGTACCCAAGATCACAAAAGAAATCATCGGACTGATCGCTGATATGGCGGAAACGATGGTGGCAGCCAAGGGTGCCGGGCTGGCGGCACCGCAGGTTAATCGTACTGAAAGGATCTGTATCGCGATGATCGGGAAGAAGCTGACACCGCTCATCAATCCGACGATTACCTGGAAGAGCGAAGCCATCGAAATGGCGGAGGAAGGCTGCCTGAGCCTGCCCGAGATCTGGCTCCAGATTCCGCGCTCCATCGAAATCATCGTCACGTTCGCCAATATCGATGGCAAGAAGATAGAGCTCAAGCTGGAGCACTTCGATGCACGGGTAGTTCAGCACGAAGTCGATCATCTGGATGGGAAGCTGATCGTGGATTATGCGCAGTCGAAGGTGGTGGGGCATCATGAGAAGCCGTTATAAGAAACCTGACAAGAAAATGACCAATAACCAATTCCCAATGACCAAAGAATGACCAATCCCCAATTTCCAAAAAAAACACATAGCATCAGATTGGGAATTTGAGCATTGAGAATTATTTGGGAATTGGACATTGAGCATTGGTTATTTCCCTTCTTTGGTTTCCTCGTCTCGACTACAATGCTGTCCATGGAGTTCGAAACCATCATCGGCCTCGAGGTCCACGCCCAAATGAACACGAAAACCAAAATGTTCTGTGGCTGTGACAACGATGCGTGGGGCAAAGAGCCCAATACCGTCGTCTGTCCCGTCTGCATGGGCCACCCAGGCACGCTGCCGGTCCCCAATCGTGCGGTAATAGAGAAAGCCATCCGCTCTTCCAGAGCGCTCAAATGCACGGTGAACGAGCGAAGCCACTTCGACCGCAAGAACTACTTCTACCCGGATCTGCCTGCGGGCTACCAAATCTCGCAGTACAAGTTCCCACTGGCGAGCAATGGCATCGTCAAATTTTCCATCACTGATCCGAAAACGAATAAGAGCGAACCAGCCGAGTGCAGAATCCTGCGGCTGCACATCGAAAATGATGCCGGAAAGCTCACACACCGGGGTAATCACTCGCTCTGCGACTACAACCGTGCCGGCACACCGCTCATGGAAATCGTCACGGAACCCGATTTGCGATCAGCCAGAGCTGCCAGTGCGTTCGCGGATGAACTCCGGAGAATTCTGATCGCCGCGGGCTCCAGTGAAGCCGACATGTTCAAGGGCATGATGCGGTTCGACGCATCGATCTCGCTTCGACCCAAGGGTGACAAGAAGCTCTACCCGCGCATTGAAATCAAGAACCTGAACTCGTTCAAAGCACTGGAAAAAGCTCTAACTTATCAGGAAAAGCAGCTAAGGAAACTCTGGGAAGAAGGCAAGCAACCAACCGGTGAAACAACTGTCGGCTGGATCGATGATGAAGAGAGAACCCAGCTGCTGCGCGACAAGGAATCCGCAGCCGACTACCGCTACTTCCCGGAACCGGACATCCCGCCGCTGGTCTTTACTCAGGAATACATCTCCTCTTTAACCTCTGATTTGGAGAAACTGCCATCGGAATTCAAAGCCGAATTAACTGCAATGGGGCTCACCGAAGCCGAAGCCACCATGCTCGTCGATCAACCGGCGCTCCGTGAGCGGTTCGATGCGATCCATGCGGCGATTAAGGACGCGAAACGCGCATCGTCGATTGTTCTCACGCAAATGGTGGGATTCCTAAAACAACATGACAAAGCACTCGATGAGGCTCCGGCAGCAACTGCGCTCGTTGAGCTCGCCCTCGCAATGCAGAAGGGAACGATCGGAACGAACATCGGCAAAGAGGTGCTGGAGAAGATGATCCTCAGTGGAAAATCTCCCTCAGCGATCATCAAAGAAGAAGGACTCGGCCAAGTTTCCGACGATGCCACTCTTCAAAAATTGGTGGAGGAAGGTATCAAGCTCAATCCGAAGGCGATTGAGTCTTTCAAAGCTGGTAAAACTCAAGCTTTGGGAGCAATTGTCGGCTGGGTGATGAAGCAGACCAAGGGGCAGGCGGATGCGGGGAAGGTGAATGAGATACTGAATGGGAAGATTGCGTGAAAATCCTGCAGCCGGAAGTTCCGCAGCCGGGAACGGCTGCTCCCATTATATTTAAATAATCCATCATCCCTCTCTAGTTAATAGGAGCGCCCGTTCCCGGGCGCGTCCCATCTGATCAAAGAACTGATTATTTGGCATCCAGAAGGCATTATCATAATGGTTGATAAAGTTTTACATCTCAATGGTGATGCAATCAATTTTCTCTTTAAGGAGAATCAGCACATGTTTCAAAGACACCCCATCCAATCCGAAGCATTGATGTTTATAACAACTAATACCATGAACCGTCGAAAAGTGTTCGCAAATCCTGCCTATGCACGGGAGGTAATTGAAACTCTATACAGGGTTCAAGAATTGCATCCATTCTTTCTTTTTGGCTTTGTAATCATGCCGGATCATTGCCATCTTCTTCTTAATGTGCCTCCACCTGAATCGATCTCAAGAATCATGAACTGCTTCAAGTCCGGTGTCAGTCATAACATCGGACTCGGAACAATCTGGCAAACCAGATTTCACATGAGAATAGTCCAAAACAGCCGAAAAGTGCTGAAATATATTCATCTGAATCCTGTTCGAGCGAGAATAGCTGAAATACCGGAGAACTATCCCTGGTCATCTGCTTGCGGAAGATGGGATGTAACACCGCTGGATATCTGGTAGACCGCAGCCGGGAACGGCTGCTCCCATTATATTTAAATAATGCACCATCCCTTTTTAGTTAATAGGAGCGCCCGTTCCCGGGCGCGGCACTGAATCACAATACTTCACTACCCATTCACCCTCTCCACATATTCTCCCCGCTCGGTATTCACCTTGATCTTGTCGCCTTCGTTGATGAACAGAGGAACGTTGATCGTGGCGCCGCTGCTGAGTAATGCCGGCTTGTTGCCGCCGGTCGCGGTGTCGCCGCGAAAGCCCGGAGGCGTCTCCTTCACTTCCAACGTCACGGTCACCGGCAGTTTCACGCCGATGGGCTTCTCATCGAAGAGGAGGGCATCGACTTCCAATCCATCCACCAGAAAGTTCACGGCATCGCCGATGGCTTCGTCAGTGAATTCAAACTGGTCGTACGTCTCCAGATCCATGAACGTGCGCTTGCCCTGATTGGCGTACAGATACTGCACATGACGGTAGCCGACGGATGCCTCTTCGATCTTCTCGCTCCCCTGGAAGTTCCGTGCGACGATGGCACCGGTTTTCAGATTCTTGAGCTTGCACTGCATGTTCGCCTTGGACTGGCTCTTGCGTCCGAATTGGGACGAGAGAATCAGGTACGGTTCGCCATCGAGAGTAATAGCACGACCGGGCTTGAGTTCGGTGATGGTGTACATAGCGCAAGGGGAAAGTGCACGGAAGGTACTGGAAAAAGGTGGTAGACCGCAAGTCACGTCGCTCGCGAGCGACCGTGACAAGTCACGGAAGTATGAAGTATCCGGTATTCAGTATTCAGTATCAGTAAAAATCAGCCACACATACTTCATACTGCATACTCAATACTGAATACTCCCATGATTCCTTCAAAGTAACTACTACCTCATTTACTTTCCCCCTTTCAGCTCATCTCCCAGCTTCTTGATCTCGGTCAGAACGTAGACACCCAGTCCTTCCGGCAATGCCTGACGCAAGCGACGAAGGAGGACCCCACGGCGAGGATTGCCCTGGAGCTTCTGCATTTCCTGGAGCAGCTGGTTGTAGCGGCTGATCGGCGCACGGAACACGAAGATCTTGTCCATCATGCCCTTGATCTGCCGGTCGATCTCCTCCTCGGACAAGAGAGCCTGTTCGGGTTCTGCAGGCAGGTACTGCGCCATGTCCTTCTGTAACGCATTGAGAGCGATGTCATCCCCTTGCGGTTCGAGACCCTTGAGCAATGTCGACGACGCGACGAGCAACGCAGCCGCTTCCTTCTGAAGCAGCGGATTCACGCCATTCTTGGGATCGAGCAGCGTCTTGAGGTACGGACGAACCTCGGCATAGAGAGCGGCGGCGGCCTTGGGGTCGCGCTGGACTGAGAGGGACTGCTTCATAGCAGCCAACTTGTCGACGAGGACGTATCCCTCCACATCCTTCGGGCTTACATTGGCATCGGGGATGGCTGCACCAACCTGCTCGACGGCATCTCTCACCAGTGCGGCACTCGCATCCGGATCAGCTCTGTCGGCGGTGAGGGATGCACTTGCCTGCGCGATCTGCTCGCGGATCAGGTACTTCACGATGTTGTCGTCTTTCTGTCCTGCCAACGCAATCAGGGAATCGCGGTAGGCGAGGAGTGAGCCGGATGCCGCCTGATCCTGCCCCTGACTCAAGAGCGTAATGGCTTCACTCAGACGGGTGTTTGCCTGCTGCACACGCTTCTCGGTGCGACCATCCTGCGTCAGCGTGAAGAGGTAATCGACTTCCTCGGCAACGCGCTTCGCCGGGTAGAGGAACGATGTCGGCAGAATGCCGGCCGTACGTTCACGCCGCTCCTCCTGCAACTTCGTGATCTCCGTGCGATGGGCTGCGTCCTGTCCTAAGTTCTCCGTCACCCAATCGTATGCCAGGGAACGTGCAGGAATGACGCCGATGCTGAACGGGGATCCGCGAACAGTGACCTTCTCCCCTGCCACGAGGAATGCGGTCTGTTTGGCTTGCTGGAACGTCGCACCATGATCGTACGTCTCGACAACGACACGAGTCTCATCCTGATCGATGGAAACGCTGCCGGAATTGAGCGAGAGCGATCCGCGATCCGTATCGAACTTGAGACCGTCAACGACGGGAGGAATGAGCCCCAGCGCCCAGATGCGACCACGGACGAGAGTGGCGGCAGGACCGACGGACGAAGAAATGGCACGATCACCGAGATCATTGAACCGGATCGTTGTCCGCTCTGCGAGGCGCACGACTCCCTGATCACTCAGGATCACCGTTGCGCGCGAACTGTCGCCAGTCCGGACCATCACCGATCCACGGAGCACCTCGGGCTGCGTCACCGGTCGCCAGATGCCACCGACGTACACGGAAACATCCGAGCCCGATGGAATCATCTGGACACCCAGTCCTGCTTGTGTCTGAGGAGCCAATAGAACAAGAGGAAGAGCACGGACGGCAAGCAAGACAAACGCGAAGGCCGCGACCCACTTGAGACTGGCATGCACGATGGGGGCAGGTGCTGCGCGCAATCTAGACAGCAATAAACTGCGATGATCGGGGCGTGGCGCCGGTACGGGAACATCCCAGGCAAGTGCGGAAAGATCATCGGCGAGAGCAGGCTTGATCCGCTGCAGGAGCCGACGCTTCACGGTCGCAGCGAACTCTGCATCAGGTGCAACACTCGCGACCAGGGACTTCAATGCTGCAGGCTCCAGACGACTGGAAATCGATGAACGAACACGCGCTGCCGCCTCACCGCTGGGGGCGAGATTTTCTGCGAGGCCGGACAGGATACGGTCTGGAGTCATGGAAATGGCTGCTTACGTTACGTACAACGGGAAAAAGGTGATTTCGTTACCAGAAATCAGGGATTGGAATAGTGGGGATTGGAAAGACCATGTTTGCGCGCCTCGGGTACTTCGTTCTGGGGTAGAAGTTCCTCGAGCTTCTTAAGACCACGGAACTTGAGGATGCGGACGTATCCCTCGGTCATGCTGAGAGCCGCGCCAATCTCCTTATGACCAAGCCCTGCGACGTAATGGAGGAGGAGAACATCACGGTAATCCTTCGATAATTTCTGCAGTGCCTGACGCACCATACTGATGGAAAGACCCCGTTCAGTGCGTGTCTGCGGATCATTCTCACGATCCTCATCCATCAGTTCCTCTGACAGCTCTTCAAAGCCGCGGGTGGCTCTATAGGCATCGATGATCGAGTAACGCGCGATCCGGAAGAGCCATGCCGAGAACGGCACGCCCGCCCGGTGCCGGTACGTATGCAGCTTCTCCCACGCCTTCACGAACACATCCGCCACCAGATCCTCCGCCAGTTCCTGTGGAAACCGGAACACGACGTAGCGGTAGATGGGTGTCAGGAACGCATCGTAAATCTTCCCGAATGCATCGGTATCGCCATCCTGAGCCTTGAGAACCAGAGTCTTGAGCTCCTCTGGTGAGAGAGCGGGAGTTGGCATGAGGGTCAGAGTATAGACCTAGGAGGATTGCGAAGAAACCAAGGAAACCAAAGAGTCCAAGGATAAGAACGTACGATGAGCCTCCTTGGTTACATTGATTTCCTTGGAATCCTTGGTTTCCTACCTATCAAGACTTCCCCCTTCACAACCGTTTTTCCAGCCAAATCAAACAAAAAATGAAACACCTGCGCCATCTCCTGCTGCCGGATCTTGAGCCCGATCTGTGTCTGCTTGAAGGTCAGCAGATACACGGCGGCACCGGCGAGGAGAATGTGCGTGGCACCACCCGCTGCAGGCAGGGATGAGAGATTGAGATCCTCCAT
This sequence comes from Candidatus Peribacteria bacterium, assembly GCA_903854455.1. Taxonomy (GTDB): domain Bacteria; phylum Patescibacteriota; class Gracilibacteria; order Peribacterales; family Peribacteraceae; genus CAINWJ01. Next base: position 8,935 of record CAINWJ010000077.1, read on the forward strand.
CTTCCTCCGTTCCATGCGCTCGGGAACGATGGTGCCGGTTGCTTCCAGGATGTCCATGTCGATCCCTTCCTTGTCCACGGCACGCCGGAACTCGGACATGAATTTCGATAGCGGCACACTCTCCAGACGATCATGGAACGTGTTGATGCTCAGCAATCGAACCTGGCGAATGTGCTGAATCTTGAGCTCGTGGAGCACATCGCGGAAGCAGCTCTTGATGCCGTTCGTTCCCTCGAAGACCTGCACGCGCGGCAGTGCCTGCCCTTCGCCGGAGAGTGCCGCGAACTGCTTCGCGATTGTCGGGAATTCCTCGATGAGGGATTTGATGTGCTCTTCGCGATCCCGGAGTAAGCGCTCGATGGCTTCCGATCCTTCCACACCGAAGTGCTGGATGGCGTGGTTGTAGTAAATCTTCACGAGACCGAGTTCGCCGAGTTTCTTGAGATGCTTGTACGTCGTGACGCGATCCAGGGAACAATGCCGCGCAACTACCGATGCCGGCTGCACGCCGAGCTCAGTGAGCGCGAGGAAGATCTTCTGCTCCTTCTGCGTGAGGCCGAGGTCGGTGAGGTAGCGATCAAGCATGATGAGAGGAACCAGAAGAGGAAGAGGAATCAGAAGAACCAGAGGATTTCTCTTGCTTGCTGTTCATCTGGTTCCTTTGGTTCTTCTCTTTCTTCTGGTTCCTTTGCAAGATTGCCAATGGTGACATCAACGTTCGATCCATAGAAACAAACCCAATCCTGTTGTTCTTTCTGAAGAACAGTATACACCCACTAACCTTTCTTCTTCAATCTGGAAGCACAATTTACTATGTGCATTCTCTGAACAGTCAGTGCAAACACTGCCAGGCGACATTCGAAATCATGCATGATGATCTGCGATTCCTCGAGAAGGTGTCGCCCATCATCGACGGCAAAACATATTCCATTCCTCCACCGACGCTCTGCCCGGATTGCCGTGCGCAGCGACGCTATGCATTCAGAAATGAGCGCAATATCTACAAAGGAACCTGCAACTTCAGTGGCAAAACGATCGTCAGCGCCTACTCACCTGACAAACCGTACCGTGTCTACGAAAGCGATATCTGGTGGTCGGACAAGTGGGATCCACTGGCAACCGGCAAATCATTCACTACTTCAGAACCATTCTTCAAACAGATGGATGCGCTGATCCGCGAGACGCCGCTTGTGAACCTCCTCAACTTCGGTGGCGAGAACAGCGAATACGTCCTGAATGCCGGGTACAACAAAGATTGCTACATGCTGTTCTGTGCCAGCTACAACGAACGCTGCCTCCACTCCTACTGGACTCAGAATTCCGTTTCCTGCATCGACTGCTTGGGACTGAGGAAGTGCGAGCGGTGTTACGAATGCCTCGATTGCCTCCGCTGCTTCGACCTTCAGTATTCGCAAAACTGTGTGGGATGTACATCAGGTGCTTACCTCTGGGACTGCATGGGATGCACGAACTGTGTGGGATGTACCAATCTCAGAAACAAGTCGAACTGCTGGCTCAACAAGCAACTGACGAGTGAAGAATTTGCGAAACGCCTGAAACAATTTCAAGCATCAGCGAAAGAACAGAATACGATGGGGATGGCTTTCAGGGAGAAAAAATCGGCAGCGATCCATCCCTGGTCCAATCAGCGGATGAATGAGGTGTGTACTGGCGATTACATCTATGAATCGAATAATTGCCGGTATTGCTTCGACACACGTCAATCGGAGAACTGCTCCTACTGTCAGCATGCAGCCGACATGAAGGATAGCGCCGACATCACATACATCGGTCTGCCGGGAGAGCTGCTGTATGAATGCAATAACCTGGGTCTGGGTGCGTACCACTGCCTCTTCAGTAGCTACGGCTACGGCATGAAGGAATCTCTCTACTGCTACAACTGCCACTTCTGCGAATCATGCTTCGGGTGCGTGAGTCTGCACAGGAAGAAACACTGCATCCTGAACAAGCAGTATTCGGAGCAGGAGTACAACGATCTTGTCCCGAAGATCATTGAGCACATGCGGAAAACCGGCGAGTACGGAGAATTTTTTCCTGCTTCGATCAGTCCATTCGGCTACAACGAAACGGTCGCCAGCGAGTATTTCCCGCTGGGAAAAAAGGAAGCGAAATCGCAAGGCTTCGTCTGGTCGGAGTACGAATCACCGACACCCCACGTCGACCGCGTCATTCCTGCAGAACAGTTACCTGCAACAATCGATCAGATCCCAGACGACATCACGAACTGGGCGATCGAATGCGAAGCCACACGAAAACCATTCCGGATCGTCCGTCAGGAATTGGATTTCTACCGGGATCTGAAGCTTCCGGTACCGCATCTCCATCCCGATGAACGGCATTTGAGGAGGATGGCACTTCGAAATCCTCGGAAGCTCTGGAACCGGAAATGCGCCAAGTGCAACGAACCGATTGCGACGAGTTACAGTTCTGATCGGCCGGAGACTATTCTATGTGAAAAATGTTATTTAAATGCGGTGTATTGAATGTCCCATCCGACGCCGCGGGTAGGAAACCCGCTCCCCATTCATTATTTTTCCTCTCATCCTCTGCCCCGCGAAGCCCGAAGGGCGAAGTGGGGTCTCTCACCTCTCAATCCTCTCATCCTCCTCATGTCTTCCTGCCGCCTCTGCCGCTCGACGTTCGTCATCTCCGATGCCGACCTTGCGTTCTACGAAAAAGTCTCGCCGGTCATCGGAGGCAAGACATTCGCGATCCCTCCACCGACGCTGTGCCCCGACTGTCGTCAGCAACGCAGGATGAGTTTCCGCAACGAGCACACGTTCTACCGCTCAACGTGCAAGTGCTGCGGACGAGGCATCGTCTCAGTGTTGCATCCCAATAATCCAACACCGCCGTACTGCCGTGACTGCTGGTTCGGTGACAGCTGGGATGCGCGGGAATGGGGACGGGATTTCGACGCTTCGAGGTCGTTCTTCGAACAACTGAAAGACCTGAAAGACGTCGTTCCGGAGCAGGCTCTTTCGATCTGGAACTCCGAGAACAGCAACTTCTGCAACTACGTCGGCGACGTGAAAGACTGCTACCTGATCTTCGGACCCGTGTACTCGCAGGACTGCTACTACGGCTCACCGTACTACTCGAAGAACTGCGTCGATACTCTAGTGATCCGCAACTGCGAGCGCTGCTACGAGTGCATCGACTCGCGGGAGCTTTATGGCTGCTCGTTCTGCCAGGATTGCCACAGCTCCAGTGATCTCCTCTTCTGCGCTGACCTCCAGGGATGCTCCGAGTGCATCGGCTGCGCCGGGCTACGGAAGAAGAAATACTGCATCTTCAATGAGCAACTGACCAAGGAAGAATACGAAAAACGAAAGAAGGAACTGAATGTGTACGACAGGAATATTTCCTCAATGTTAGAAGAACGACTGCACACATTGATGAGCGACATTCCTCACCGCTTCATGCAAAGTAATCAGGTGGAGGACGTCAGCGGCAACTACATCTACCAATGCCAGCGGGCACACGATTGCTACTACACGGACAAGAGCCAGGACTGCCGGTACTGCGCACAGGTCGTGGATTTGAAGGATTGCCAGGATCTGAATTTCACCGAGGAGAATGAACTCTGTTACGACTATCTGGGCGCCTACCAGAATAATCGAACGTCGTTCTCGCTCTTCTGCAACCGGACTCAGGAGTGTCTCTACGCCTACGCCTGCCACCGCTCTCACCACCTCTTCGGCTGTGTGGGGATGAAAGATGCCTCATACTGCATTCTCAACAAGCAGTACTCGAAGGAGGAGTACGAGAAGCTGGTCCCAAAGATCATTGAACAAATGAGAAAAGCCGAGGAGTGGGGTGAGTTCTTCCCCGTAAGTATGAGCTCGTTTGGCTACAATGAAACCGTTGCAAGCGAGTATTTCCCTCTCACGAAAGAGGAGGTACTGGAGCGAACATGGCGATGGCAGGATGATCTGCCCTACACGACGGGACGGGAAACGGTGGGGCAGGAGAATATCGCAGGGGATCCCAAGAACATCCCCGATACCGTGACGCAGGAGATACTCGGCTGCGTACGCTGCAGACGCAACTACCGAATCATTCCTCAGGAACTGGCGTTCTATCGATCGCAGGGATTGCCCCTGCCGGAGAAATGCTTCGACTGCCGCCATCGAGCCAGGATTGATCGCCGGAATCCCCGGAAGCTGTGGAACCGGAAATGTGCGAAATGCAGTGAGCCGATTGCCACAAGCTTTTCACCGGAGAGACCAGAAACTGTTCTATGCGAAAAATGTTATCTGAATGCGGTGTATTGATTATTTCGATGGTCGCGCAGGCAGGGACGCCTGCGCTTGATTCGATTATTTTTTCCTCCCTCTCTCATGTCCATCACCTACGACGACTTCCGCAAGGTTGAAATGCACGTCGGCAAAATAACCGCTGTCGATGCTTTTCCTGAGGCGCGCAAACCAGCCTACAAGCTGACGATCGATTTTGGTCCGATGATCGGCACGAAGAAATCCTCCGCGCAGATTACGACACTGTATAAACCCGATGAATTGCTGGGGCGGCTGGTCGTCTGCGTCACCAACTTTCCGCCCAAGCAGATCGGACCGTTCATCTCGGAAGTCCTGACCCTCGGCGCACCGGATGCTGATGGGAATGTGGTGCTCCTCGGATTGGATGGGAAGGATGCGACGGTGGGAGGGAGGATTTATTGAAGTAATCCGTAGCAGCGGTTCGAAAACCGCTGCGGACATCGTATCAACAAGTCAGCGGCGATTTTCGAATCGCCGCTACGGAAAATGATGTCATTCCCACTCAATCGTCCCCGGCGGCTTGCTCGTGAGATCCAGGAACACTGCGTCGATGCCGCGGATTTTCAGAATTCGATCGGTCATGCTCTGCAATATTTTCGTCGGCAACCGGAATGCCGATGCCGTCATGGCATCGGTCGATTCGATGGGACGTAACACAATCGACCGATTCCCTTCCCTGGCACCGGTCGGCAGCAACACTACCGGAAATTGCCAGATTGCCTTGTAGAGATCTCCCTTGCGGACTTCCTCGTCGACAATCGCATCGGCTTCGCGGAGAAGATCGGCCATGTCACGCGTCGGGAACGTTGGCGTGAACACGGGTTCGAACGGCTTGGAATGCGATGTACAAAGCAACACGCGGCTGAAGGTACGATTCTCATTGGGAATCGAGGCGGCAAGATCGAAGTGTTCTTGAGCTGGCTCGCAAGGCTTTGCCGAAAACAATACCAATGCATGCCGGTACGTGCGACCGTCGCCCTGAACACCGACTGAGCGGACGGGAAGAACAGTCGTCGCTGGTCGCTGGTCGATTGGTCGCTGGTCCGTTGCATTCACTGGAAACTGACCAGTGACCAGTGACAAGCGACTCTCATCAGGTAACGAGGGTTTCTCTGCACAAAGAATCCGGACGCCTAGTCCCGGTCCCGGGAACGGATGCCGCCAGACTAAGTCGTGCGGCAGACCTAGTTCTTCACCAAGTTCGCGCACCTCATCCTTGTACAGATCCTTGAGCGGCTCGATCACCAAACCTTCCTCGATC
>CAINWJ010000078.1 GCA_903854455.1 Candidatus Peribacteria bacterium
CAAACTCTTGTGACGGCTATTTCGGTCACCTGAAGAAGAAGATTGCCGCTCACCAAGGAATCAGTCGGAAGAGACGAAATCAGATGCTGAATTACCTTCTGGAGCTACCCAATCTAGCCTGACACTTTTTCCCTACCTGCCGAAAATGGGTATACAGTTCGAAACTCATTATTTGTCTTAATGATATTATTTGCTTTTTATACTGATTAGTTTAATATACCACACTTATGGATAACTTTACTGATTCCCTTAGCTCGATAGATGATGATCGTTATTGGCTGTATAAGGACAATGCTAGTGGATATGAAGATTATTTGCAGAGAGAATACGATCAGAATTTCCAGGATATGCGCCGAGAATGGGAAGGTCATTACAGAAAAATGCAGGAAGCTCTTCTAATGACATTAATGGAAGAGATGGAAAGAAAAAATAAGAAGAGAGATGAGATGCATGCTGCGATTTTTGGTCCGGGGATGGATCCTGCCAATCGGGATATCGGCTTGCCTAACTTACATGCTTTGTATGCACGCTTTGCTTCATTCACAACTATCGATTATTCTGTAGGTGTCTCAAGATCGGCGCTGAGGTCACTCGTGGGGAATGGTATGCCAGAGTCGAGATTATTTTCTGCATTGTATGATTTCACCGGTGGGATGAGCACCGTGCAGCATGAATGGGTGCAGGAAAAGTTAGCAGAAGCAGATCCGAAAGGTCATTTTGATGAACCAGCATTTGCGAGAGCATTGGAACAAATGGCAAACTCTCGTTTTATTGAAGAAATGGAAGAAAGGTTAGAGCGAAAATTGAATCAATCGGAAAAGTCAGGATCGGGTCAGTTAGACGGTTCATTAACTTCAGTCGCAGGGTTACGTGCAGCAACAACCAATAGAATGAAAAATCTTCATCTTGTTCATGATGGGAAGCCCATAGAGCTTGATCACATGTTTATTCCATTTGTTCTGGCTGGTACAGGTGTTCTTGCTGAACACTTATTATGGGAGGCGTTTGGGACAACTACCTGTGCAACAGACAGGTCTTCTGGAGATGCAGAGCCATCCAAAGAATTGGTATCCGCGAGGAAAGAAATGTTGAGAAGGATTCATAAGATCATCACTAGCTTCAGTACGGAGGTAAGCGGCAATGGTTTAGTAAAAGTGTTTGAGGCACATCCTCATGCGACGGTTCTTGCTGTGACGGATGTCACTACTCGGTCATTGCTCCCCCCTTATAGTGGTCTCGAATTGCCAAGAATTGACACGATGGCTCTCGAGAAATATTTGGAAACTCAAGGGATTGCAGAAGTGGGAAGTCCTGTTCCTCGTTACTATTTTCAGGATTCAATTGGTCATTCTCACAATGTTCACGCAACGACTTTCAGGAAGAACACAACTTCTTCCTAATCGTTTCATATCAAAAGGCCATCTTTTTTGTAAACAGAGTACGTCGTTTGCTCCACTCTCCGCACTGTGCAGTGGCTTGAGCTCCGATAGTGTTCCGTTTCCCCGGATCCACATCACTTGCCCTTGGATCTTTCGATGGTACCTACAATATACCGCTTCACATTCCCAAAAATCTCCGTTCTCTCATCCAGCGCCTCAATCTCTTTCTTCGTGAACCATCGCATTTCCCGCCCCTCGCTCTTGTCGAGGACCGGCACCTGCGATTCGTCGATCGGTCGTGCCAGGAAGAGGAAGTCCATATGCTGGTGAGCGGGCTCACCGCGTTCCTTGGATTCCGGGATTTCTTCTAAGAGCATCGCTATCGGCTTTTTGAGCATCCTGCCCTCGTGTGGATTCCCCTGGAAGAGATCAGTTTGCTCATCGCCGACAATGTCTACATCCAAGCCGGTTTCCTCCTTACATTCCCGTTTTGCCGTTTCCTCCGGCGTCTCATCCGGATCCACGTGTCCGCCCGGCGGCATCCAGCGCTGGAGACGCTTGTGCCAGAGGAGGAGTGTGCGGTGACGGGAGTCGATGAGGAAAGCCGTTGCAGTAAAATGACGGGTCATGAAGAGGAACCAGAAGAAACAGAAGAACCAAAGGAACCAGAAGAATGTTAGTGAAGGGAGGTATGGAGTTGGTGGAGAAGGTATCCAACACGCTGAATACGATCATGAAGTTCGGCATGAATTTCCGGAGAAATGTATTTCAGATCGCGTGCCAAAATGCATTGATAATGCAGTTCTTCCAGAGAACATGTTGCAATATCGATAAAATGGAGTTTGTCTTTCACAGAGCGCCGTGAATTTCCTTCCGCAATATTTGTCGGGACACTGTAGGAAGATCGGCGCATTTGGCTCGTTAGTCCGTATCGTTCTTCCGGAGGAAACGAGAAAGTAATTTTGTAAACACGCAGGCATAGTGCATGTGCTTCCTGCCACACGATCAGTTTTTCGTATTGCCTTTTTTCCATAGCGAGAAGCATATCACAGATCAGTTCTTTCCTCTGTTTCTTCTGGTTCCTCTGACTCCTCTGGTTCCTTCTTCCAATTTTCTGATTATCTCTCACCGCTCCGTTTCGACCGTCAGCAGCATCACCTCCGGCGGCGCAAAGAACCTCACCCTCGGTCCTGATTCACCGACGCCGCGGGTAATCGCTAGCGTCGATCCGCTCTGGAGTGTGAAGATGCCTTCGTCGAACTTCTGCGGGATGTGGATGGGCAGAGTCGCCAGTGCGCCGATCCACGGCAGGCGCACCTGTCCACCGTGCGTGTGGCCCGAAATGATGAGCTGGGCGCGGGATGCCAGCGGATCTAAAACTACGTCCGGATTGTGTGCCACCAGGATCGTCGGAGAGTTCGGGAGGACATTGTCGAATGCGCTGACGATATCCGCTTTGCCCGCCCAGGGATCATCGATGCCGACGATGGACAGTGTTTCTGTCCCCAGGCTGATAGTCGCATGTCCGTTCTCCAGGACTGTGATACCGAGGGACTGGAGCATCTCGGCGATGAGGGTGCTCCTGTCGGGCGGGGGACTGGTCTGCGGCAGCAGTGAGCGGAAGATGCCGTGGTCCTGATTGCCCAGAACCGCGTACGTTCCGGAGATGGGATGGAGATCTTTGAGCGGGGCAAGTGCCTGCAGATCCTCAGGCGTCACATCACTGGATAGCACGAAGTCTCCGTCCAGCAGGACGATGTCCGGCATCAATGCATTGATTTGATTGACGAGACGCCTCACGAATGCCGCGCTCTTGTACGGTCCGACATGCAGATCGGAAATCACTGCAATCTTCACCGGATGTTCTAGTGGGAAGGGGACTGATGCCGTCGTCACCGTGATGATCTGCGGTTCGATGAATGCTCCATAGAACGTGATGAGCACGCCAGCGATCGCCATCCATCCGATGAGCCCGACACCCATTCTGACGATCAGATGCTTCCGACGGTGTTTCCTTCGCCACAGGCACGATGCGATGCCGATGCCGCTCCCCAGCGCGAGCAGGGAAAGGATGATCACGTCGAACGGGAGCGTCAGCAGGGAGAACATCGCGGCTCAGTATGACGGCTGACACGCGGAAGAACCAATTTTTTTATTTCCGCAGCCGGGACGCCGCGTCCCGGCTCCGATTTTTACCGCCGATACCTCGTCATCAGCCTGGGTGCCGGGCACACGCCGGTGCGCTGCAGCATCACGAGGGATGGGGCACTGGTCATCGGATCCGTGCACACGCCGGGAACGCCCGTATTCTCCACCGTATCGAAGGTCGTGCGACCGTGCGGTGTGAACATGGATTCGACGGGTGCCTTGGCAGACGGCAGCCACAGAGGGCGACCGGTCGCGTCCGTGAGCTTCGTCGCGGCTGAGTGGAGTGAGGTCGTCGTAACGCTTGCAGAGACACCGGAACTTCCTCCTGCCAGTGCGATGACCGGAACGAGGATGAATGATGCCGCGAGGAGTTTGGAAATGCGGTTCATGGGATGTGGGGGGAACAGGTGCTGTAAGGTATCACAAACTTTACGTGGATCAAGTGTTCTGGATTGTTGTTTTCTCCGATCTGGTCACATTGTTTGATTCTGTCCAAAATAATGGCGATTTGGTGCGTCTGCCAGATTTGATTCAGTTGTAGCATCCGGCTCGGGAAAGATCTGAATATTGGTGAATTCTCTCTGATTTCCAGCTGCGCTCCGCGATTTTTCCATCGATGCATACACAACACTTTCGAACGCATCTGTACTTTGTGGAGTGTTCGGCAGTCGTGCATTCCCCATATGGATGCGAACAGAGAGGAAATTGGGCGCAATAGTTCCAGTGGGATCTTGCAGGCATTCCAGCTGGTGCATTGCGAGTGCCAGAGCATTCATACTCTGTTCAAGATTTTGTCGGTTTCCGACATCAACGTGTAATTCGCAAAATATTCCTTTTTCCTCGAAATCCAGGACGTTGCGATGATCAAGCACAAGAAATGCATTTCTAGCGGCGGCAAATTCAGGATGGGCTGCCGTGAATGTTTCCATCGAAGGAACGAGAGCTTCCTCAGGTAAATCTTCAATGCACGCTGCAACGTCTGCGGATGTTGCCGCTGCTTGATTGGGAATTCGAGGCAGGCACACTGCGGCACTTGCTACGGCAGTTTCTTGCAAGAACTCCCTTCGATCCATTAAATCTGACATGCGCGGATTGTACGGATTTGGATGAACAGGGCAATGCAAAAAATCTCCTTGGCTTCCTTCGTTGCTTCTCCATCATCACTGCAGCACCTTCTTCAGGTACTCACCCGTTGCATTGCCTTTGGCTTCCGCCACCTCTTCGGGTGTGCCCTTCGCAACGATCTTCCCACCGCCATCGCCACCGTCCGGTCCGATATCGATCACATGGTCCACGGACTTGATGACATCCAGGTTGTGCTCTATCACCAGCACCGTGTTCCCGCGATCCACGAGTCGCTTGAGGACATCCAGGAGCCGGTTGATGTCGTCGAAGTGCAGTCCGGTCGTCGGTTCGTCCAGAATGTAGAACGTCTTACCTGTGGCGCGTTTGGTCAGCTCCGTCGCCAGCTTGATTCTCTGCGCCTCTCCGCCGGAGAGAGTTGTCGCACTCTGTCCCAGGTGGATGTACCCGAGACCTACGTCGCAGAGCACCTGCAGCTTGTTCCTGATGGACGGGAAGGCACTGAAGAATTCCAGTGCTTCGGCGATGGTCATGTTGAGCGCATCCGCAATCGTTTTGCCGCGGTAGGTGACTTCCAGCGTCTCACGGTTGTAGCGCTCGCCTTTGCAGGTTTCGCAGGTGACGTACACGTCGGGGAGGAAGTGCATTTCGATTCTCTTGAGTCCGTCGCCCTCGCAGTCCTCGCAGCGGCCGCCGCTGACGTTGAAGCTGAAGCGACCGGGCTTGTATCCACGCAGTTTGGCTTCCGGTGTGAGTGCGAAGGCGTCGCGGACCTCGGTGAAGATGCCCGTGTACGTTGCCGGATTGCTCCGCGGTGTGCGACCGATGGCGGATTGATCGATGACGATGGCCTTGTCGACGTGCTGCAGCCCCCGGATCTCCCGGAAGTCCTGACCTTTGGAGTGGGCTTTATTCAGCACTCTCTGCAGTTCAGGAGCCAGGATGCCGTGGATCAGACTGGATTTCCCCGAGCCGGAGACACCGGTGATACCGATGAAGCATCCCAGCGGGAACTGTGCGTCCACGTTCTGGAGGTTGTGGTGCTTGGCACCGAAGATCTCGATGAACTTCCCGTTCCCCGGACGACGCTTCTTTGGCACTTCGATCTTCTTCTTGCCACTCAAGTACTGTCCCGTCACGGACTTGGGATTGTCGATGAGTGTTTTGGGCGATCCCTCGGCGATCACCTCGCCTCCGTGCTTTCCCGCTCCCGGACCTATCTCCAGCAGCCAGTCGGCGGATTCGA
>CAINWJ010000079.1 GCA_903854455.1 Candidatus Peribacteria bacterium
GATCTACTTTCGAACGGCAGTCCCGGCAATACAAAGGCATCGAGTGTTGGTCGGCGCGGGATCTGCAGACGCTCCTCGGCTACGAGAAATGGTCGAATTTCAAAGAAGCGATTTTCCGTGCAATGGAATCCTGCAAGAATGGCAAGCAGGAGCCAAAATACCATTTTGCTGACGCCGGTAAAATGGTCACCATCGGCTCAGGTGTAGAGCGTCAGGTGGAAGATTTTTTCCTCACCCGCTACGCCTGCTACCTCGTCGCACAGAACGGCGATCCGCGGAAAGAAGTGATCGCTTTCGCACAAAGCTACTTTGCCCTGCAGACGCGCAAGCAGGAGATTCTGGAGGAACGCATTGCGCTGCAGGAACGGATCAACGCCAGAGCCAAACTGACAGCAACCGAGAAGCGTCTGAGTGAGAACCTGTATCAACGCGGCGTGGATGAGCACGGCTTCGCCCGGATCAGGAGCAAAGGCGACAGCGCACTGTTCGGCGGTCATTCTACGAGCGAGATGAAGCGAAAACTGGGAATCAAGACCGGTGCGCTTGCGGATCATCTTCCGACCATCACCATCAAAGCCAAAGACTTCGCCGCTGAACTCACGAACTTCAACGTCGAGAAAGAGGATATCCGGGGCGAAGCTCCCATCACAACCGAGCACATCAAGAACAATCAGGGCGTACGGAAGCTCCTCAGAGAACGAGGCATCGCGCCGGAGTATCTTCCTCCAGCCGAAGACATCAAGAAGCTGAAGCGACGCGCGACAAAGCACGAGAAGAAGCTCGCGGGAGATTCGCCACGTTTTCTCTAGCGCTTCGCAAACTGCGGCGCTCTGCGTGCTCTCTTGAGTCCTGGCTTCTTGCGTTCCTTGATCCGGCTGTCGCGGCGGAGGAAGCCTGCCTGTTTGAGTGTGGTTCTAAGTGCTGGATCCTTGAGAATCAGGGCGCGGCTGATGCCGAGACGGATGGCATCGCTCTGGGCGACCTTGCCACCACCGAGGACGAAGAGCTCCAGATCGACCTTCTTGACCTGATCCACGAGGACGAGGGGAGACAATGCGTTCTCACCGAGGGTCGAGAAGAAGTACTCCTTGAACTGACCGCCGTTCACCGTCACTTTGCCCTCGCCGTCCTCGAACATGCGGACGCGTGCGATGGCACTCTTTCTCTTGCCGAGGGCGTAGAAGAACGGGCGGGCGGGACTCATATCAGGAGAGCGGGAATGGAACAGGCTTCTGGGCTTCGTGCTCGTGCTTGGGACCCACGATCACGTGGAGGTTCTTGAGGACATGCTCACGCGTCAGGTTCTTCGGGAGCATCCCCTTCACGGCATGGATGAGCGCTTTGGTGGGATCTTTCTTCATGACGTTCTTGAGTGTAATGGTGCGCAGGTGACCCAGGTATCCCGTGTGACGGTAGTACGTCTTTTGCTCGACCTTGTCCCCCGTTACTTTGATCTTCTCGGCATTGAGGACGATGACGTGATCGCCGGAACGCCAGTGAGGAACGAAGTTGGGGCGATGACGTCCGCGGAGAACGGTCGCGATGCGGCTACTGAGCCGACCCAGGATCTGATCCTGCGCATCCACGATGTACCAGATGGGAGCCGATGGCTTGGGGAACGAGGTTTTCATGGCAGAGGGAGATCGGAGATCAGTAATCAGTAATCGGAGAATTAAAAGAATTTCTTGGCAGGTTTCTTGGCGGCAGTCTTCTCCTTGGCGTCGGAAGCGATTGCAGCCGGCTCGGCGGCATCGATCAGGATGA
>CAINWJ010000080.1 GCA_903854455.1 Candidatus Peribacteria bacterium
CCGCAGCCTCCTCCTCGTTTCCTGCCTGCCCTTCGACACAGCAGCGGCAACCAGGGCAGCACAGGCGGGAACGCTTGCGCTAGCAGGTGGCACCCTCCAGAGCAGAGCCTCCAGAGATCGCTTAACCGATCTCCCCCGCAACCCCACCCTCGCCTCCCGCATCCTCTACAGGGCACAGGATCATGCCAAGGCCTACGATCTCTCCCTCTTCACCTACGCTCAGGATCTCCTCTCTGATACTGCACGCAAGTCTCAGTCCTCCTTCTCCGCCTCCGACGCCTCCACCCTCTTCTCTTCCGCTCTCCTCGGCATCGCCATCCGGGACAGGCTCATCACGCCTCAGGATGCGGAGGTCCAGGCTCCTACTCTCCGCAATGCCATCCTCGCCTCCCTCTTCGACAAGGATGCCTTGACCTGGAGAGACGGAGATCCGGGAACCACTGTCCCCCTCACCCGGAGGATGCTCCTAACCTTCCTCGCACAGATCACCGCAAACGAGATTCAGACTACGAATGACGTTCCGATCCCGATCGGGAAATTGTGGTGGGAGAGGATTAAGTGAGGGTCAGGGTCAGGGTCAGGGAGAGGGTCAGGCACATTGAATTGTTATTGATCGTTTCCTGACCCTGATACCCGACCCCGACCCTTTATTTCAGCGACGTAAACAGCTCGTTCATCAGATCCAGAATCGTCGAGAAGGAGAGATCGAAGGGGAAACCGAGGAGTTTACTCACCCATGAAACCAGGAAGAATGCGATGAAGCTGACGAAGAGACCAATGATGGCATAGCGGACGGTATGAACCGCCTTCTTGATGCGCTCCTCATTTCCCGCAGAGAGAATGAATGTGATGCCTCCGACGATGATGTATACGAGGCTCAAGATGGACGCCAGAATCAAGCCGAACGCAATGATCGTACCGACGATCTGGAGGACGGAGCCGTTTTCGATGAGAGTGCGGATCATAGAGAGATGGGGAACGGGAAGAGGGTGATCTAAGGTTCGAGAACTTTCAGATTAACACGCTGGTTCGCGGTACCACCGACAACGCGGAGAAGTGTCCGGAGAGACTTGATGGTCTGTCCGCCTTTGCCAATGAGCTTACCCATGTCGCGCTCGCTGACCTTCACTGTGATGAGAATGCCGAGGTCATCAACTTTCGACTCGACGACCAGCTGATCCTTGTCCTCAACTAACATGGAAAGCACAGCCTGTACGAATTCATGACCTGGAAGGGGAGTTGTCTGAGTGGCATCAGTCATAGCGGAAGAGAGCGTACTGGAAGTAAAAAGAGATGTCACGGGGAAGTTTGATGGGGGACTGGGGAATAGGGATTGGAATACTAGGAAGCGGCGGAATAAATTCCGCACAAATTGTCCACGTTAGCCGCCAAATTAATTCAGCGGCTAACGGATACCATGAAAATCAAAACACCAAACCAAAGGTGCACACCAACAAAAGTCCTAATATTCTAATCTCCAATCCCTATTCCCCAAACTAAGCCTTTACTTCCGTGGGTGCAGGTGCCGCAGCAGGAGCTGCTGCCGGAGCCGCCTCTGCAGGCTTGGCTTCCTCTTCTCCCTTCTTCTTTTGCTTGGCGTAGCGCTTGATGAACTTGTCCATGCCCTCAACACCATTCTTCTTCAGCAATCGTGCCATCGTGCTGCTGACCTGTGCACCTTTGCTGACCCAGTACTGAACGCGATCCGTCTTGCAGGTGAACACACCTTCCTTCTGAGCTGGGAGATAATGCCCGAGGATCTCCATCGCGCCTTTCTTGGCTGAACGGGTCTTCTCGGACACGGTGATCCTGAACGTAGGCGTATTCTCGCGTCCGGTGCGCTGGAGACGAATGATGAGCATGGAAAAACGATGGGGAAAGCGCGGGGAGTGTAGAGGAGCCCTGTCCCACCGTGCAAGCCGATTCTGGCTTATGCCCTCGCCCGGACAACGCGAATGGACTTGAGGGGGATCTCCGGGAGTGTGGAGGTGAGATATATCTGGAGCTCCTGACAACGGCCGGAACACTCAGCAACCGCTATAGAATGCGTTCCCTCGACGATTAACACGGCATCTTTCACCTGCAGAGGATGCAACGAAGCAGCGCATTCGGGCAATTCCTGCTTGATCCATTGCATAGCGCGTTCCAGTACCAATCCTGAATACGCGGCATCAGAGAGGCCGCGTTGCCGGAGAATCTTGGGGAGGATGGAGAATGCGCGATCCACAATGAAAATGTAAAATGTAGAATGTAAAATGTATAATTGGCTGCAAGATGAGAAAAACTGCCGTCATTCTACATTCTACATTCTACATTCTCAATTCTCTCTGATTCGAGGATGAAAGCACTCCTCCAAATAATTTTGCCGTCTCCTCCGCTGATTTTTTCCAACTGAAATCTTTTGCAAAACCAATGCGCGAAGAATGTGCACCAGCGGATCTGATCAATGGATCGGTAACAATCTTCTTCATGCCATCTGCCAACTGTTCCATTGTCGGTTCAACAATCAGCGCGTGACGTCCGAAGATCTCCGGAATCGCTCCAACGTTCGTTGCAAGAACCGGGCAGCCGCATGCCATCGCTTCCAGAGCTGGCAGATAGAATCCTTCGGCGAGGGTAGCCGTCACCGATCCCAGGGCAGCGGAGTAGAGAGCTGCCAGATCTGATTCAGATACGGCATCGAGTATCCGAACATTCGGTCGTCCGCGACTATCCACTCCATTTTGTGTCACAAGCATGAGATCGAGGTCAGGAAGTCCGGCAGCATCAAATGCTTCAAGTAACACCGGAAGATTCTTGTGCTGCTTCTTCCCGCCGACATAAAGGAGGAAGGGTTTCGTCAGTTGGAACTTCTGCCGAATGTTCACTTGATCGTCTGAGGATCGAGGAGCGAAGAGAGAGGAAACTCCAGGATGAATGACGGCTGTACGTTCTCGAAATGATTCTCCGTAGAAATAGCCGATCTCCCGGGCCGTGAAATCGCTGACGGTAATTAAGCGGGAAGCATTACGTACGGTATTGCCGATCACGAAACGGTACGCAAGCCGTTTGAAGAGTGATGCTTCGCCGGGGAAGCGATGGAGGATCAGATCATGAATCGTCGAAACGAATGGAACGGAGCAGCGGAAAGGAACATTGAAATGCGGTGCGTAGAACAGATCGCACCCGGATCGACCAATGAGTCCTGGGAAGCTCCACTGCTCTGCGAGTGAGTAGTGTGAGAACGGAACCTCAACGATTGTCACGCGATCACGGTTGACTTCCTGGAGCCAGGATTCCTTTGACGATCGCACAAACAGAACATACGACCAGGGATCGGCACGCAAGGCCAACGCACGAACCATCGATCGAGTGTACGTGCCGAGTCCAGCATGGTGAGAAGCGAAGCGGCAATCAATTCCAATACAAGACATCGATCAAGCGGGAGAAGTAGGTGGAAGTTACAAGTGAAGTATCCAGTATTCAGTATTGAGTATCCAGTATCAGACAACATACTACATACTGGATACTTCATACTGCATACTGTAATTATGACCGTCCGCGAACTCATCGCCGGTGCCACGATCGATCATCTCGACGCCGAGCTGCTGATCGCGCATGCCCTGAGCCAGGACAGAACATGGTTGCTGGCTCATGACGAAGAAATACTCTCAGAGGAGCAGGAGAGAGCAATCATGCAATTGATCGGCAGACGCACATCCGGTGAACCGCTTGCTTACATCACCGGATCACGATCGTTCTATAATAGAACATTTCACGTCTCGCCCGATGTCCTGGTTCCACGGCAATCGACGGAAGGCCTGGTGACTCTCGCACTGGAATTCCTCGCACATCCGCAGAACCGGACTGTCGCGATAGATGCCGGCATCGTTGGAGTATCAAAAGTTCTGCGGAGCGGACACTGGAAAGTCATCGTCGACATAGGGACCGGAAGCGGATGCATCGGCATCACGCTGGCACTGGAAGGACGTCACGAGAAAATCATCGGTGTCGATACATCGAAAGCTGCACTGAAAGTTGCCGAGCGAAACGCACGTAAGTTCGGACTTGAGGGCGCCATCTCGTTCGTCTGCGAAGATGGTCCGGCATTCATCCACCGTCTGCACGAGCCCTTTGTGATCGTCAGTAATCCACCGTATGTCCCGACTGCCGCCGAGATCGATACGGGCACGAGCTTCGAACCCAGAAGCGCAGTCTTCGCCGGGAAAGATGGACTCGACGTCATCCGTCCACTGGTCCAGGCAGCGATCATGAATGAGGCGTGCAAAGGGATTGTGCTGGAGCTGAGAGAAGACCAGGCATGAAAGTATGCAGTATGTAGTATCCAGTATTGAGGCATCATTGAATGCAACATCCTAATAATCATTCAGTAAACCACCGGCTCTGCCGGTAGTCAGTGACTGAAGGTGAAATCCATACTGCATACTGGATACTGAATACTTTCTCCTGCTATCCTCCCTCCATGCAAAAACTTCTCTCCTCCCTCGGATCCGTCACGGCAGTCATCGGTGCGCAATGGGGGGATGAAGGGAAAGGCAAGGCAACGGATATTCTGGGTGAACACTACGACGTCATCGCCAGAGCGTGCGGTGGCGCCAATGCCGGTCACACGGTCATCGTCGCCGGGAAGAAGCACGTATTCCATCTGCTCCCCGCAGGAAGTTTGCACGCCGGTAAGCCGGTGATTCTGGGATCCGGCATGGTGATCCATCTGCCGACACTGCTGGAGGAAATCAAAACAGTCGAGGACGCAGGCATTCCACTCATGAATCGATTATTCATTTCGGGTGCAGCTCATGTGATTTGTGAATACCACAAGCAAGTCGACGGAGCACTGGAGGATCGACGTGGAAAATCCGGGATCGGAACCACGCGTCGTGGCATCGGTCCTGCGTACATGGACAAGGCTGAACGTATCGGCATCCGCATGGAGCAGATCACCCAGGATCTTCGCCCACGCATCGAGGAACGCGCGAAGACACTTAAAGCATGGCTCGGTATCACGGTCGATATCGAGAAAGAACTCAAGGAAATTGCGATTGCGAAGGATGCCCTGCGTTCCTGCATCGTCTCAGAAATGCCGATGTTCCTGCACGATTTCCTTTCGAAGGGAAAGACGATGTTGCTGGAAGGTGCGCAAGCCAGTTTGCTCGACATCGATCACGGCACATATCCATACGTGACCAGCAGCTCGACGACGGTCGCCGGTGCGCTGCAGGGGCTCGGACTTCCGCCCCGTGTCCTCACGTCGTCCATCGGTGTGACCAAAGCGTACTGCACGCGCGTTGGGGCGGGAACCTTCCTCACCGAAGATTTGACGGAACGTGGATCACGTCTGCGTGAGAGGGGAGGGGAATACGGTGCGACGACCGGTCGACCGAGGCGCTGCGGTTGGCTGCATCTACCGGAACTTAAATACTCGGCTATTCTCAATGGATTCACATGTCTCAACATGACCAAGCTGGATGTCCTCGATCAGGAAGAGGAGATCCCGGTTGGCATTGGCGTCACATCGTCTGGCACTGCAACGTTCAAGAATCTCCAAGGATGGAAGCAGTCCACCGTCGGCATCACGGATTTCAGGAAGCTACCGACTGCTGCACAGGACTATGTCCGGTTCATTGAAGAGGAGGTGGGAGTGCCGGTCAGGCTGATCGGGACGGGACCGGGGAGGGAGGAGATGATTATTAGGAATTAGGAATTAGGAATTAGGAATTAGGAATTAGGAATTAGGGATTAGGGATTGAGGGCGTTATGAAACCAGAACCAACCTTTTTAGTATTTCAATTCCGAATTCCCAAGTCCCAAGTCCCAATTCCTCCTCTCTGTGTTACCCTTCTCCGGTGATCATCCAAGCCCGCGTCACATCGGATACACAGCGACGCCGTTCACTCGAGCGGCGCATTCATGTCCTGCAGGGAATTCTCATCTTCTTTTGTCTGATCATCATCGGACGGTTGATTGAACTGCAGGTCGTAAAGGGAGCCGAATACCATCGCCGCGCACAGGAGCAGCAGTACGGCGGTGTGGTGCTTTCGGCGAAGCGTGGAGAAGTGTATAGCAGAAACAGCAAGTCGGATGAAGCCAGTATCCTCGCGACGAATACGACGTTGGATCTCCTGTACATCGATCCAACGGTGATGCAGTCGCATCAGGCGGAAGTCGCTGACACTCTCGCTACAATCCTTGTCACGAAGAAATTTGACGCACTGTGCAGAGAAGGTACTCCATCCTGCCCGACTGAATTGATGCCATATTACAAAGATGCCTTTGATCCCCTGCGCAAGCCGATCGTCTACTTGTCTGGAACAGGCTCGCTTTTCAACTGGAGTGGATCTGGCACGTTCATTTTTCCAGAGACAACACCGAAGATATCTCTTCCGGATATAGGTGAAGTGCGTCGTCTGTTTGCACGGTACATTGAAAGGAGGATCAAAGAACAAACCGTGACTTTCGTTCCTCTCTTGTACGGTGCGAACAAGAAACAAATTGCCGATGCATCAGCTTTGGCGATTCCCGGTGTGCAGGTCGATGCGGCTCAATCATTGATTTTTGCCGATCCTGAAAACATCGATCAGGACAAATTATCCGACATTGCCAGGCAGCTGTCGCCCATCATTCAGGCAGACCCTGGAATTATCCGGGGACGCCTGGTTCAGAGAAAACTGCGGTATGTCCCCGTCATGAGTCGTCTGACGCCGGATTTATCGCAGGAAATCATCAAGCTGAAAGAGGAGAAGGGTGCTCTGGCTTCAGAGGAGGCTGCACGGCTCCGCGCCACAGCAAAGCGAGGAACTATCGTTGCAGTCGATGATCCCTACCGCGCCATCGCGCTCATCCCGCAACACTGGCGGATGTATCCGGATACTCGAATCGCCTCGCATGTGATTGGATTCATCAATGCACTCGGAGAGCCGCAGTACGGCATCGAAAGAGCGTACGACAATCTCCTGAGAGGCCAGGAGGGACTCATTGCCTCCGTCAGCGATCCCTTTGGCGGTCAAATCGTGTCATCCGATCAGAAGTTCATCGATCCGAGGGACGGCTCCACCATCGTCCTCACCATCGATCGATTCATTCAGAGCAAGGTCGAAGAGTTGTTGGCGGCGATGGTGAAGAAAGTCGATGCGGAGAGCGGTCAAGTCATCATCATGGACCCGGAGACCGGGAAAGTGATTACCATGGCAAATGCCCCGCTCTTCGACAACAACAGTTATGCGTCGGTTTACGAAAAAGAACCCATCTACATCGATCCCGAGCACGAGAACCAGATTGTCGTCGAAATCTGGAACCCGCAAAGCAATACACGGGTGATGAAAGATTACATCACGAACCTGACACCGGAGGGTCGACAGCTTCTCTCTGATGAACTGAAGACAAAATTGAGTGAGATTGAACAGCTCTACGATTTGAAAAGCGTGTCGCGATATTACCTGTATATCGGAGATAACAACCGTCGCGAGATTTTTCCGACAAATCAGAAGGGGATCTGGTTGAAATACAAGAATAACATCGGCGTTGGCTCCTACGTCAATCGAACGGTGCAGGAAGTTTACGAACCTGGATCAGTGATGAAGCCGATCACGATGTCGATTGCCATCGACCAGGGTGAGGTGACACCGACGGACGTCTACGTCGATACCGGTGCACTGAAGGTCGACAGCTTCCCTATCCGTAACGCCCTTGGGAAATATTACGGGAAAGTAACGATGGTCGATTGTATCGATTTCTCCATTAACACCTGCATGACGAGTATCAGCCGCAAGCTGGGCCGACAATTGTTCCAAGCGGGGCTAACGCAATTCGGTTTCGGAAAGATTAGTGGCATCGAACTCGACAATGAACTGCCAGGGGACCTAAAGCCAGTACGAGAGTGGAATGAAGCACTTCTCATGACCATGGCGTTCGGACAAGGAATCACGGTAACACCTATCCAAATGATCACCGCATTCTCTGCCATCGCCAACGGCGGTAAGCTGATGCGACCGACGATCATCGATGAGATACGGCACCCCGACGGCACGGTGGACAAGAAGCAGCCGTCGGTGATCGCGCAGGTGCTCAAGCCGGAAACCACGGCAACCGTGACTGCGATGCTGGTGCACAGTGCACAGTTCGGGTTCGCGAAGGCCGGAAAAGTGAAGGGTCACCGGATCGCCGGCAAGACGGGAACCTCCCAGATCGCAGGTCCGGGTGGAAAGTACGAATCCGGCACAGGATCAACGATCGCAACCTACGCAGGCTACGCTCCGGTAGATCATCCCAAGTTCATGATTCTGGTGAAGCTGGATCGGCCGAAGAAGGACGACTTCGGTTCCAAGTCCGCAGCGCCGTTATTCAAAGACATCGCATCATTCCTCTTCGATTACTACGGCATTCCGCCGGATGAGAAATAGGTGTTAGGGAATGGGGATTAGAGTAATAGGGCACAGAGGAGGACTCTCCAATATTCCAATCCCAAATCTCCAATCCCTCATTTCACTGTCACCGACTTTGCCAAATTCCGCGGCATATCAGGATCCCTCCCTCTAATAACTGCGAGGAGATACGCCAGTATTTGAACCGGGATGATATTCACGATCGCCTGAGCGGCACCGCTGTCTGGGACTTTGATCCAGTGGTCAAAGACGTCGAATTTCTTGGGTCCGATCCCGATGATCTGCGCACCGCGGGCACGGAGCTCCATGATATTGCTCACCATGTCGGCGGTGAACTCATCATTCCCCATCAGCGCGATACACGGCGTTCCCTTTTCGATCAGTGCGATCGGACCATGTTTCAGCTCGCCGGCAGCGAATCCTTCGGCGTGGATGTAGCTCACCTCCTGGATCTTGATGGCACTCTCCATGGCCATGGGGTAGTTCCAGCCCTTCCCGATGATGTACATGTTGTCGTGCGATGCAATCTTCTTGGCAACGTCACGGATATGATCAATGTACCGCGGATTCAACATGTCATTGATCTGACCACTGGTTTCCAGGAGGAGCGTTCTGCCTTCATGCAATTTTCCTGCAACTGCATGCGCGACCAGAAGCAAGACAGCCATCTGGCCCGTTGCAGCCTTCGTAGACGCGACGGCTTTCTCCGGACCCGCATTGATTAATAGTGTGTAATCCGCAGCACGGGCAATGGATGAGCCCTGCGTATTCACGATCGCGAGAACTTTTGAACCTGCCGCTTTCGCAACCTTCATCGCTTCCAAGACGTCCGCCGTCTCTCCCGATTGACTGACGACGATGATCAGGCTTTCCGGACGGAGGAAGTGGTGGAAGATGGGAAATTCGCTCGCCGGTGTGAAATTGACGTGCCGCTTGGCGACAACGGAGAAGAAGTAATCAGCCGCCATACAGACCTTCCCGGCAGTACCGCAAGCCGTGAGGATGCAGCCGATGCAGTTCTCGATCGATTTCGCCACCGCCAAGATTTCTTCATCATCCTGATGGACGGCGCGCCGGATGGAATCTTTCTGATCCATGATTTCCTTGAGCATGTAGTGCTCGTACTCACCCTTCTCCGCCTCCGATACCGTCCAGTCGATGGTCACGAGCCGCTTCGTGCGCTCAGCGGAAGAGGCGATGTCCGAGAAGCGTATCTTGCCGTCATGCACCGCCACCATCTCGCCATCATCCAAGTATTGAACGGTGCGCGTGTACTCTAGGAACGCCGGGATGTCCGATGCGATGAAGTACTCTCCGCCTTCTCCGACACCAATGATGAGCGGCGAGCCGGTCCGAGCAGCTACGAGAGTCTGCGATCTCGCATCTAAAACCAGAATCGCATATCGACCGGTAAACCGGATGCAGGCTCTACGCGTCGCTTCCTCGAGCGTCGTTCCTTTCTTCTTCAGCTCTTCTTCGATCAGGTGCGGGATCACCTCAGTATCGGTTTCTGACCGGAACGTGTGACCTTTGGCTTTCAACTCATCACGAATCTCGCCGTAGTTCTCGATGATCCCGTTGTGTATGACCGCAATCGTCTGATCGCAGCTGAAGTGCGGATGTGCATTGATCTTTGTCACGCCGCCATGGGTTGCCCAGCGGGAATGGGCAATAGCCAGAGAGCTCTCCTCCTTAAATTGATCCGGATTCACAGCACCAATTTTCCCCACATCCTTCTCGCACTTGATGGATCCGTCACTCAAGCGCATGGCAACTCCCCATGAATCGTACCCACGATATTCAAGGTTTTTGAGTCCCTTGATCACGAGTGCCCCCGCGTTCTTCCTCTTGCCGATGTAACCGAAGATGCCACACATAGATGATATGACACGAACTGACTGTCACAGTGTAGCAGCATTAATCCGCTATCGTGTAAGCGTTAAGCGAATAGGCGTACTCGCTTACACGCCTATTCGCCTAACGCCTATTCGTTTTCGTTGACTTCCCCCCGCCCCATCCCTACTCTCTGCCTACTCCTATGCCTATCCTCCAGTCCTCCATCAAGTCCGCACGACAGTCTGTTCTGCGACGCACGCGTCGTCTGCCCTTCAAGACGAACATGAAAACCGAGATCCGACGGATCACCGATCTGATGAAGGAAGGAAAGAAGGATGAGGCCATCAAAGCGATGTCAAAAGCCTTCAAGGCGATTGATACCGCAGCCAAGAAGAACATCATCCACTGGAAGAATGCCGCACGGAAGAAGTCACTCCTCTCCCGGATGACTTCACCCAAGAAGTAAATGGCTCGCCTCCTGGCGCTCGACATCGGGAACAGGAGAACTGGAGTAGCTTTCGCAGATGAGAAGGCCGGGTTTGTGATGGCACTGGATACCATTCACCACAAGACACCGGAGGAATTATTCACAAGTATCGGCGCACTGATTACAACTCGTGGCATCGCAGAGCTGATCATCGGGCTCCCACGTCTGCCGCAGGGAGAGGAGGGGAGTCAGGCTGAGAAAATTCGTGGGCTGGTTACAGAGATGAAGAAACGATTCTCCATCAAAATTACATTGATGGACGAGCGATACACATCATTCACGCAGCAGAAGGGGATTGATTCGGATGCACAGGCGGCATGTTCACTGCTATCAGTACTATTGGATCAGAGGAAAATGGGTGAATAACCAAGTGATTTAGAAAATTTATGTTCCTCTGGTTCTTCTGGTTCCTTTCGACATGTGGAATGAAACCGTTCACACTCCGCTTTCCCCTTTTCTCATCCCCCGGTAACTCTGTTGAAATAGTATTGACACCTACGAATCATATTGTATTATACACCCCATTACTTGAACGCATCTTGCTCCTTCCATTGCCGTCCAGAACAGAAGAAATCTCGATGGCACAATAGAAATGGTAGGAAAGAATGTTTTACTTTCTTTCCTGTCAACGTTCTGGTAAAACAAGATGGTTCACTTCCCCCCAAATGCCGCTATGGCTACTCCCGCTTCCTCATCCACTTCAGCTCAGACAAAGTCTCAGCTCGGTATCAATCTCCAGGATCTGCTCGGCGATCTCTTCCTCGTTCTTACTCAGAAGGAAACCGAAGTGATCAAGCGACGGTTTGCGTTGGCGGGTCAGGGCAAGCAAACGCTGGAGAAGATCGGGAAGCACTTCAATGTCACTCGTGAGCGCATCCGTCAGATCGAGAGCATTGCACTCAGCAAGCTCAAGCGCACGGTCCGCACCACACGCCTCAACGAAGTGAACGAAATGGCGAAGGGGATTCTCCGCGCACACGGGGGCCTGATGCTCGGAAGTGAATTGATCTCAGCTGTCCTGAAGAGACTTCCGGGTGCAGAGCTCGTCGACGGTTCCGTCCTCAAGCTGTCCTTCTCCATCGATACCGAGATGTCCTACGAAGGTCGCACCATGACGCTCAAGCCGTTCTGGCGTTTGTCCGCCCTCTCCATGGAAGACATCTCCACGATCATCGATATGGGTGTGAAGTTCCTCAATAAGCGTCACTCCTGCATGAAGGCTCCGGAGCTCATCTCGTCCATCCAGGCCATGCCGGCATTCCAGGGTCGCGTTCCGTCACAGGAGCTGATCATGAGCTGTCTCACAGTCGACGAGAGGCTCAAGGAGATCGCAGACGGTTGGGGACTCACCGAGTGGAGGTTCGTCCGTCCGCGCTCCATCCGTGACAAAGTGGAGATCATCCTCAAGAAGGTTGCACATCCCATGCACTTCATGGAGATCGCCAACACCATCAAGGAAGCCGCCTTCGACCACAAGAACGTCACGGTCCAGGCTGTTCACAATGAACTCATCCGCTACCCGCAGTTCGTCCTCGTCGGTCGCGGTCTCTACGCTCTGCGCGAGTGGGGCTACGAGCCGGGTACCGTCGCCGATGTCATCGAGACGATTCTCAAGAAGAAGGGAGCCTTGAGCAAGAAGCAGATCATCGAGGAAGTCAGCAAGCAGCGCACAGTGAAGGTCGGTACGATTTCGCTCAACCTCCAGAAGATGCCGTACTTCGTCCGCGTCGGCCGCGCCGTCTACGACTTCGATGCCAGCAAGAAAAAGTAGTGCACGATTCTTCGTGCGATTTTTAATCAAAACCAAGAGCCGTCCGCAAGGGCGGCTTTTCGCAAGGTACGGAAGGTATTGAAGGTAAGGGAGGTACTGAATACAAAGGAGGATAAGACTTCTCTCGCATTCGATTCCTGGTACTGCAAAGCCATTCATTTCGTACAAACCATGTTCGTAGGACCAATCCATTGTGGGTAATTGCTGCCCAATGAATACTGGCGGCATGGAAACCACTCGCATCATCATCGGGGAACTGGAGCGTGAAGAACGCGGTGAAAAACATACAGATGCCGAGGCATTGGCTCGAGCACTGGAAGTACTTGCATTTCAGCTTCATGTAAAGG
>CAINWJ010000081.1 GCA_903854455.1 Candidatus Peribacteria bacterium
ATCCGGCGAAAAAGGCACTACCATATTTCCCGTCCTACAGGAATCCCGGTCATCGTTTCACCATGGAGGTTCTCCGGTGTAATCTTTGCCAAGAGCTCTTCCAGTGATTCTTTCGCCGGAGAAATATGCAAACCGTCTTTTGCCATGTTCATATCCACCTCCCTCCCCTCGGTTATGCCAAGTTGAACGGCGAACGCCTTCGGAAGACGAATGGCGAGACTATTACCCCACTTCTGAATGACTGCTTTCATGCCATGAGTATACATTGTATATACAGACGTTTCCATAGATTGAAGAGAAAAAGGCAAAAATCGGTAGAGCCGCAAACATTTGCGGCCCTACCGTAATGACAGTGTTACGCAGCCACTGCCGCCGTTTCCGGCTCTGCTACCTGCTCGGTCTCCGGACTCTTGTCCTTGGCACCGAGTAACACGACATCGTCGACGATGACCTCGGTCCGGTGCAGTTTCACTTTCTGGGGATTCTCCCAGGAGTGAGTCTTCAAGTGTCCCATGACATAGAGCGGCTTGCCCTTCTTCACGTACTGACCGCAGAACTCGCCGAGCTTGCCCCAAACGACGAGGTTATGGAACTCGGCGGCTTCCTGCTTGTCGCCTTTGGCATCCTTCCAGACGCGGTTCGTTGCGAGACCGAAGGTACAGACGATCTGCCCGGTGGGGATGGTTTTGACCTCCGGAGCATTCGTGACATGCCCGAGGAGGGTGACGATATTCACCGATTTCATAGAAAATGGGGGGAAGAAATAATGTGCCCCCACCGTAGAGACGGCAGATGCGCTCGTGATCAGGTTTCAGATCAATTGGATGGATGTACGTGTGTTTTTTGGCTTGGGTAAGGGATGAAGGATGTTCCGTGCAGGGAAAGAACAACCCGGTTTCCGGCTTTGTCTAGGCAAGGGAAGTAATGGATGAGATTGAATGCTTAAAATTGACAATGATATCCGGTTACTGGACAATTGTGTTGCTGCAAAGACATATCGCAGCCATCGCTGATCTTTCGTGACATTGTTTTTCAAATCTCCAAACGCTGGAGCCAGCGCTCAATTGGCCTAGACCCGCTTTGCGGGACGTAGTCAAAAAAGCGCAGCGCGTCCACGGTAGTTCTTTTTTTCATCATGCTGGAGCTGTAGCTCAATTGGTTAGAGCGCTGCCCTGTCACGGCAGAGGTCGCGGGTTCGAGTCCCGTCAGCTCCGCCATATCGTTCGCCAGCGACGTGATTTATTAACAAACAACCATCCTTACCGCATCCCATCCTTCCTGTTACGATTGTCGTGCATTTATTTCATTGTTCCTCATGCAATACACCACCCTCTCCACCACCGATATCAAAATCAGCCGCATCTGCCTCGGTACCATGAGCTACGGCAACCAGCTCTCAGAAGCCGAAGGGCACGAGCAGATGAACCGGGCACTGGAACTTGGCGTGAATTTCTTCGACACCGCCGAGATGTACCCGGTTCCTCCGGCGGAGGCGACCTACAGCAAAACCGAATCGATCATCGGACGCTGGATTCAGAAAACCGGCAACAGAAACAAGATCGTGCTGGCAACGAAGATTCTCGGACCGAACCGCTATGCCTTTGTTCGTGACGGAAAGAATCGCCTGGATCGGAAGAATATTGAAGCCGCTGTCGATGCGAGCCTCAAGCGTTTGCAGACCGACTGGATCGACCTCTACCAGCTCCACTGGCCGGACCGGAACATGCCGTACTTCGGACAGCGGAATTACGTCCATCAAGAGAAAGAGCAGGCAACACCGATTGAAGAAACCTTGGAAGCGCTGGCTGTAGTCGTGAAGACGGGAAAAGTCCGGCACGTCGGTCTGTCGAATGAATCGCCGTGGGGTGCCATGAAGTTTCTTGAGATCGCGAAGGAGATGAACCTGCCGCGGATGGTGAGTATTCAGAACGTCTACAACTTGATCAACCGTCACTACGAACTCGGATTGGCGGAGGTGTCGATGCGCGAAGAGATCGGACTGCTGGCGTATTCGCCGCTGGGGTACGGCATTCTGGGCGGACGATATTTCGATGGCAATTCTCCAGTGAGAGGGCGCTTCACCGTGCATCCGGAATTTGCCGTGCGTTACCGTACGCCGAAAGCACTGACCATTACGAAGCTCTATGCCGATCTCGCGAAGAAACATGGTCTGTCACTACCGCAAATGGCACTCGCGTTCCTCCTCCGGCAGCCATGGGTGACGAGCATGATCATCGGCGCATCCACCATGAAGCAGCTCGAGGAAGATGTTGCCACGATTGATCTGAAGCTTTCCGATGACGTGATCAAGGGCATCGAAGCCATCCACGAGGAATACCCCAATAGCGTTGCTTGATTGAAATTTGGACTATTCACAAAGTCACCCTTCGTCTTCACTTAGGGTGACAAGTGTAGTTACTTCAGATGTTCACTAGATACCGGCGTTGGTCTTCACGACGATGAAGGCGAAGACGGCAATGGCAAGACCGAGGAATGAAATAAGTCTCGGAAGGTGCTTGTGCTGGGACATGTGTGTGTTGGAAATGAAATAATTGTTGTGAATATTATAACATAGATTATTCATTTCTGCAATTACCTCACAACGAGTGAGTGCTCACTGACTCTACGTTTTCGGCGTGGCACGCGCATCGTGCGCGTGGGCTCGTGGCCGTCCCGACCGCGACTGCGTGCCACACATGATGCGATATTCAGAGTCAATGAGCAGTGACTCTCATCGCTGCTTCGAACGCATCAACCACTTCCCCATTTCCAGTACAGGAATGATGGTTGCCGCTCCCAAAATTGCGATCAGCCAGTGATCGGCGACGAGGTGGACAGTGCCAAGAACAGGTTCCAGTACCGGCAGTTCGATGAATGCAACGAGCAGGATCAATTCACCGACAATGGCCAGATTGAGCCAGCGATTCGCAAACGGATGCCATGGGAAATGTTCCGGGGACCGGAAGCTAAAGGCCTTGAAGAACTGGATGAGGACGAGGCTTAAGAACGTGGCAGTCATCGCTTCTGGCAGTGGGACACTATGGTGTGTGAACCACCAGAACACGCCCAGGTTGATGAGCATGGACCAGGCTCCGCCAAGCACGATCAGGATGGAGATGGAGCGGGTGAAGATGCCGGCGTGCGGATTGCGAGGGGATTGCGCCATCAGATCCTCATCGTGAGGATCGACAGCCAATGCCAATGCGGGCAGCCCGTCGGTAACAAGATTGACCGTAAGCAGCTGGAGAGCACTTAGCGGGAGCGGCCAACCGAGTAACGTAGCGCCGGCCATGAGCAGGAGTTCGCCGATGTTGGAGGAGAGGAGATACGTGAGGTACTTCCGGATGTTCCCGAAGATCGCGCGACCTTCTTCCACCGCCGCGACAATCGAGGCGAAGTTGTCATCAGTTAAGACCATTGCCGCGGCTTCGCGGCTGACGTCGGTCCCGGTGATGCCCATGGCGATGCCGATGTCCGCTTTCTTGAGTGCGGGTGCATCGTTCACGCCATCGCCCGTCATTGCCACGGTGTAACCGTTCTTCTGGAGTGCGGTCACTATTCTCAGTTTGTGCTCAGGTGAAACGCGGGCGAAGACAGCGATAGATCCGACATCCTGTTCCAGCTCACGGTCACTCATTGCCTCCAGTTCAACGCCGGTTACCACGCGCTCGTTCGAAAGAATCGTGAGCTCTTTCGCGATGGCCGTAGCAGTCGCCGGATGGTCGCCGGTGATCATGATGACTCTGATGCCGGCGCGGTGACAGGCTCCCACGGCAGCGAGTGCTTCCGGTCTCGGCGGATCACTCATGCCGATGAGACCGAGCAATGTCATGCCGGTGGCAGCATTGACGAGATCGCTCGAGGCTTTGGACGTGACCGCGATCACGCGCAGCGCCTGCGATGCCATCGTTGCCGCAGCCGCTTCCAGCTCCTTCATCCTGGCGGAAGAAATTGGCACGGATTCGTCTCCATGCATTTCCGCTGTGCAAAGCGGCAGCATTACTTCGGGTGCGCCCTTGGCATAGATGACATGCTGGTCACCATTCCTATGTAGCGTCATCATCCGCTTCGTTTCGGACGTGAACGGCACTTCGCCGAGGCGCGGATACTGATCATCGAGCTCGTCTTTCTGAAGCCCCGCTTTTGCCGCAGCGACAACGAGCGCGCCTTCGGTCGGATCACCCTGAATCTCAAATCCACTCTCGCTTCGAACCAGCAGTGCATCCGATGCGAGTGTCGCACCACGGAGTAATGCAAGCATTGCCGCAGTCGGCTTCACAGCGGTCCCCGATCTCGTGAATGAACCTGTCGGATCGTAGCCGGTGCCCGTTACATCGACGATTGCTCGATCAACAAAGATTCTGCGCACAGTCATCTCATCTTTCGTGAGCGTGCCGGTTTTGTCGGTACAGATGACCGAGGTGCTGCCGAGCGTCTCTACCGCCGGCAATCGTCGGATCAGCGCGTGCCGCTTCACCATCCGCTGCACGCCGATGGCAAGCGAAATCGTCACGACGGCGGGCAGTGCTTCCGGCACGACCGCGACCGCGAGCGCGATGCCGAAGAGGAGCATTTCTACCAGCGGCTGACCGCGGAACACACCGAGTGCAATGACGACCGTGACGATGACCAGTGCCACTTTCGCAAGAACTCCCCCAAGCCGATCGAGATCCTTCTGGAGTGGTGTCGGGCTCCGGTCGATCTGCTCCAAGAGCCCCGCAATCTTGCCGAACTCGGTCTGCATACCCGTTCCCGTCACGATGGCGCGACCACGACCGTACGTCACCGATGTTCCGGCGTAGACCATGCAGGTGCGATCACCGATGGGAGATCCCTGTGCGGCTACGGCTTCTTTGTCCTTCTCCACCGCCAGTGACTCACCGGTCAGCGCCGACTCCTCGATCTTCAGATTGGCAGACGTTTCGATGCGTGCATCAGCCGGGATGCGGTCGCCGCTGGTCAGCACGATGATGTCTCCGGGGACGAGTGATGCCGCCGCGATCTCTCCCTGCTTTCCATCACGAATGACCGTTGCCGATGGTGCCGCCATGGTGCGTAGTGCTTCGACGGCGCGCTCAGTGCGCATCTCCTGGAAGAATCCGAGCAGGATCGTCAGGATCACGATGAAGCCGACGGCAGCGGCTTCCATGCCATGACCCATGACGAGTGACAGTACGACTGCCACGAGCAGGATGACGACGAAGACGTTCTTGCACTGTGAGAACAGCAGCGTCAGCCACGATGTGCGTTGCGTATTGGTGAGTTGATTGGGTCCGGTTTCCCTGAGTCTGCGTTCGGCTTCGGCAGATGAAAGCCCGGCGACTCGATCAGTCTGCAGTTTCTTTGCAGCTTGTTCGACGGTCAGGGTGTGCCAGAGGGGATGAGTGGGGTGCATGGTTTTTGGATTGTAGCATTGATGGGAATGACCAATGACCAAATCCCAATGTCCAAATAATGCCCAATCACCAATTCCCAACATCGATCCATGGAGATTGGATTGGTCATTTGAACATTGGTGATTATTTGGGGATTGGTCATTTCATCAAGTCGCGCAAAGCATTGCGCTCCCTCATTCAATAATAATATTTTTTTGTGATTGGGAGCGGGATGCTTCCCGCGGTAGACTCGCAGGGCTATGCCTTCCTCCCCCTACGACGACTCTCTCGCCTACCACGAATCTTCCCCTTCGGGAAAAATCTCCATCACTCCGACGAAGCCAATGAAGACTGCAAGTGATCTTTCGCTTGCATACACGCCGGGCGTCGCTGGCGCTGTTCTCAAAATTGCTGAGAATGCCGAAGATGCCTACAGGTACACGAGCAAAGGGAATCTAGTTGCTGTGATTTCGAATGGCACGGCGATCCTGGGACTTGGTAATCGTGGAGCGCTGGCAAGCAAGCCGGTGATGGAAGGCAAAGCCGTTCTCTTCAAGCGTTTTGCGGGGATCGATGCCATCGACATTGAGGTGAATACGATGGATCCCGCGGAAGTCATCCGGACGGTCGAGCTGATCGCACCGACGTTCGGCGGTATCAACCTGGAGGACATCAAGGCACCGGAGTGCATCGACATCGAGCAGGCGCTGATCAGCAAGCTGGATATTCCGGTCTTTCACGATGACCAGCACGGCACCGCGGTCGTGGTGTCGGCAGGTCTCCTCAATGCCGCCAACCTGGCAGGAAAAGATATCCGGAACCTTTCGGTTGTTCTGAATGGTGCAGGCTCAGCGGGACTGGCGATCGCGACGATGCTCCTCGCCATCGGCTGCGACAAGGATCAGCTCCTGCTCTGCGATTCCAAAGGCGTGATCTCCGCTGACCGAAGTGATTTGAACCGGTACAAGATCCCCTTCGCGCGGAAGACTGATCGCAAGACGCTCGCAGACGCACTCCGCGGTGCGGACGTCTTCATCGGCGTGTCCGTCGCCGGTGCACTGACGCCGACAATGCTCGGTTCGATGGCGAAGGATCCCATCGTCTTCGCGATGGCGAACCCGAACCCGGAGATGCTGCCGTCCGATGCGCTGAAGACACGCAAAGATGTGATCATGGCGACGGGCAGGAGCGATTTCCCCAATCAGGTGAATAACCTCCTCTGCTTCCCGTTCCTGTTCCGCGGAGCGCTGGATACCAGGGCGAGGACGATCAATCAGGAGATGAAAGTCGCTGCGATTGAGGCATTGGCAAGTTTGGCGCGTGAGCCGGTGCCCGAGGATGTGCTGGCTGCGTACAGTCTCAAAGAACTGTCGTTCGGTCGGCAGTACCTCTTGCCCAAGCCCTTCGATCACCGCTTACTTCCGACGATCGCTCCGGCAGTCGCCAAAGCGGCGATGGACAGCGGGGTTGCCAGAGTGACGGTGGATCTGAAGGAGTATGAGAAGAAGATGGAGAGATTGGCGGAGGAGTTGGGGAAATAAGCATCGATCACATTGCTACTTAGAGCGGGTCTGAGATGCACGGCGCAATGAACTTGATTAATTCTAAAAATCTATTATATTCATTATCATGCAGAATACCACAGATATCTTGAACGAATATCTGCCCCCGATCTGGCATGAAACTCCACTGCCAGGAGAATTAGCACGTCAACTAAGAATCCATGAAAAAGATTGGCAGGCGGCATTTCCTAAGGATTCGACCGAGACCTTCCAACAATTCCTCCTTTGTTGCCGCGGAATGTTTGAAGAGCGCTCTTTTTTATCCGCCGTCGGTGCACTCAGAAGGAGAGAAATGAAAACGTTGAATGCAAGATTTTTTGGATCGTCCGATCCAAATGAACGTCGGGAACTCTGCGATAAATACACCAGAGAATTGGTTACCCTAAGAAACCGTGTTCTAGCTTTGCCAAACGCACAAAGAGAGCAATTGTTCTTGGAAGGAGTTCGGGACCCAGAATCTTCCATCGTAAGCGGAACGGTTATTCTCGTCCGATCGCGCATCGGAATGTCCATATCCCAGGAACTTCCGTATTGCGATGGTGTCGAACACGGGAATCCTCACGAGCATTTCTGGCGTGGCGGCTTTTCCCGAATGGCTGCGGCAGGATACCGCCCTCCCGCAGTCAATAATGATGCAGAACGTGCATCGGGTATCATTGCTCTTAAAGCAGCGTTCAATCCTTTGTCAAAATAAACGTTGGGGAATAGCCCATTAGATTGAGTGATTTTTCACATCCACCCCACCATCTTCCGCACCACCGCAACAATCTCATTCTCAATCCTCTCCATCGCGGTCTGCGCTCGCTTGAGGAGCTCCTGCATGCGGTTGATCTGC
This sequence comes from Candidatus Peribacteria bacterium, assembly GCA_903854455.1. Taxonomy (GTDB): domain Bacteria; phylum Patescibacteriota; class Gracilibacteria; order Peribacterales; family Peribacteraceae; genus CAINWJ01. The sequence goes on from CAINWJ010000081.1 coordinate 7,773, forward strand.
GTCTCCTGCTTCTGCTCTGCCTTCAGTGCTTCCAGTGCCACGCCGAGACCGACGGAGGTAAGGCGGCGGGTGGCGTCGTAGGCAGCGATGCCCTGCGTCTCACGGATAGTGCTGAGGATGGCATTGTTGGCGTGACTCAGGCTCATCTGACGTTCCAGGACGAGTGCGTCCAGTGAGGCGACCTGTGTACGGACACTCCGAAGTGACGTCGGCGGCGTGACGATGACCGCGAAGGCGATGACACCGGCAACAACAACGTTGCTCATGACGGCGAAGAGTCCGGCGATGATCACCCACTGGTACCGGCGGAAGCGGAGTGAGTTGTACTTCTCCACGACGCTGAACCGGAGCTTGGTCTCGCCCTGCAGATCCAGTGACGGCAGGAACGCGAGGGAAGGGAGTTTGTCGACGAGGGACGGCAATGGATGCCATCGCTCCAGAAGCAATTCGCGTGCGGTCTTCAGATTCTCACTCACCGTTGTCTGACTCTGGCGAAGGACGCCGGCGATCTTGTCATCCGGCAGACCGAGGAGAATCGACAATGTGAGGAGTTGAGCAGCGGCGCGCGGGAGGGTCCAGAGCGCATCGTGCAGTGTAGCGACCGATGTCCGCTCCTCCGGACTCAGCCAGGCGAGGGTCGGGAGGTAGACATTGTCGAGATCCGCCTGGCCCATCTCATGCTTGGTCAGCACATGCTCCGTGGCGTCCAGCAGTACTTTCAGACTCAAGGTGCCGAACCACCAGAGCGACATGGCGCGCGAGAGGACATCCAGGAAGATTTCGGAAAGGAGTGTCGTTGCGAGTGTGATGGAGCCGGTGCGGTGGTACAGGTAACCGAAGAACACTTCCTTCGTGCCATCCAGGAAATCCAGGTAGTCCTTGGCTCCTTTCTTAATGACTGCCAGATCGATCGCCTTCTGGTTCGCGGAGGGGATCGCCGGGGACGCCGGGATGGCAGCAGAGCCGATGGTAGCGAGCGGTTCATTCATGGAATCACTTGGATCCGATGCCGAAGAAATCCTGCAGCGTGCCAATGGTACGAGTGACGACACTGCGTGAACGTGCCGCTTCCTGCACGTCAGCGAGGAACGAGTTCACGCACTTGAGCGAATCGGAGACCGAGTCATCGCACAGCGTTGCCGTGTTCTGACCGTTGCCGATGTTCTGGATATCCTGCGTGAGTGTCGTCATCCGTTCATCGATGTCCGTCCGTCCGTCAGCGCGGAGAGTCGCCAGCACCGCATCGGTCTTCGGGTCACTCTTGAGGAGTGTTGTGAGCGACTGCTGCTGATCCGTGAGCGTCCCGGTGGCGAAGGCATCCTTGTATTCCGGCGGTGCTTCCTTGGCGAGCGTGTGAACGAAATCCACCGCATCCGCCTGTGTCATCACCGTATTCTCCGGAGCAAATTCCTTCGCGAGCTGTTCGATCGACGCTGCAGCATGGAGGGGCTGACCGTTGTTGCCGCCCATATCCTGACGGGACACGACGTGTGCGCGTGCGAGGATGGTGGTCAGACGATTGACCGCATTGACCAGCTTCTCGCGGTCGGCAGGTTTGCCGTTCTCCGCGAGAGTCGTAATGGTTGTGAGGAGCGGATCCAAATCGGCGGGTTTCAGGTTGTACTCACGCTCCAGATCCGGAAGTGCATTCTTCAATGTTGCCGCCTGCGCCTGAACGGATGCGAGAGACACCTTCATATCCGGTGTTGCCAGCTTCTCCGTTGCGTCCTTCACGGACTTGAGTGTCGAGAAGATCTCGAGCGGCGAACGATCCGGCGAGAGTTTTTGCGTGTAATCCGTTGGCAAGCCCTGAACGGTCGCTCCGAGTTTCTCTAGTCCTGCGACTTCACTCACGATCGTCCATGGGATTTCCGTCGCCGGAACCACAGTCGCCTTCACCGAGAGCTCGCCGATGGCGGTCTGGATGTCAGCACCGGAGAGACGATCCTTCGCCATATTCTGTTCAGTCACCACATCGGAACTGATGGCGGTGGCAACGAATGAGCGAAGGAGATTGGTGTACGCAGCCTGCTGGAGTGTCTTGGTCTGCTCCAGCTTGTCCGAGAGGGACTTCGCAGCCTCGCGCTCGGTTGCGGTCAGCTTCTCTCCGCGTGCGAGTTTCTCGAAGATGGTGCCAAGCATCTGACTCTCTGTTCCTGTCAGGTAGGACTGGATCTCGGTACCCACGGGACTTGCCAGAAATTGCATCGCATCCTTCGCAGTCTGAGCTTCGTAGGTGACCGGCGGCGGTGGTGGAGGCGGTGCCGGATGGTACGGGATCACGGGTGTTACCGGTGGCTCCGATGTCGGGACTATTTCCGGCTCCGCCTGTGCAGATGCACTCGTTGATGCGGAGGCTGAAGAATCGGATGCAGAGGACGAAGACGATGCATTCTCAACCGTACACACATTCGAGCATCCATCGCCACTCACATTATTTCCGTCGTCACACTCCTCACCGTTTCCGGCATCCACCATCCCATCCCCGCAGAAGCTGATCATGCAGGTGAGTGAGCAGTTGCTGTCTTTGGTTCCATTGGCTCCTCCGGCATCACACTGCTCATTCTCGTCGATCACGCCGTTGCCGCACTGCTCCAGCGTGCAGGTGTTGGAACAACCGTCGCCATTCACCAGATTTCCGTCGTCGCACTGTTCGCCCGGGTCGATGCCGCCGTCACCGCAGATACCCGTGTCGGCAGCGCGCAGGGAGGAACCCGATACCAGAATTCCGCAGAACATGACTGCTCCTATCATCAGAGCAAGTGTCACCGTGCCGATGTGAATTTGGCGGTTGCGGATAGGATTTTTGTGAATTCCGATTAGTATACCACAGCAGAGTTTTTCGTGGAATCCAGAGGGCTGGACACGCAACATGAAAGTTGATTTGATTATAATAATGACCAATCCTCAATAACCAATGACAAAAAAATGACCAAGTTTCAATGACCAAAACGCCCCGCAAACAATCCTTTTGGGCTTTGGTCATTGGACATTCATCCATCGAATTCTTTTTCCGTCTCTCTGGCTTCAAGTGCTCTCAATACAACCTCGCCCCGATGTCCTTGAGGTGTTCCGCCACCGTTTCATTCTCTATACAGATGAGATCCATCCTCCCCGGTCCGTCGTAGTCGTGCGCGACGACCCAACGCTCAACCGCACGTTGCATGGCATGTTTCTTCCGTCGATCGACGGATGTGCGGATGGGATACGCTTCCGAGTTTTGCCGGCGCGTCTTCACTTCGACGAAGACCATCATCTTCTCCTCAGGATCGAACGCGATGATGTCGATCTCATCACGCATGAGCCGGACGTTTCTCCCGCGGATCTCATACCCCAGACCCATGAGAAATGTTGTAGCGATTTCTTCGCCGTGCCTGCCGCGATCTTGAGCAAGGGTCATGGGAAAACTGTAGCAGAATAAGAAAAATGACCAATTCCCAATGATCAATGACCAAATAATTTCCAATCACCAATGCTCAAATTCATTTTCTGTTTCCTCTGATTGGGCATTGAACATTGGTCATTATTTGGGAATTGGGGATTGGTCATTGGGAATTTGTCCGTTATGTCTCATTTCCCCTTGCTTTCAGGTGTACATAAGTACACCATACCTCCACCATATCTTCCTCCTCCACTCCCATGCTCACCCGTCTCACCTCCTTCACCACCCTCGGTATCAACGCCATCCCTGTCGACGTGGAAGTCGGCGTGCTCTCCACCTCCGTCGATGGCAAATTCACCATCGGGGGACTCGGCGATACCGCGGTGCAGGAGAGTCGCCAGCGCGTGATCATGGCACTCAAAGCATCCGGCTACCGCACACCCATGGGTCGTATTACCAACGTCAACCTGGCTCCCGCCAACATTCGCAAGACCGGCTCGCGGTTCGACCTACCCATCGCACTCGGGATCATCATCAGTAATGACACCACCGATATTTCCGCCGACACGCTCATGGATACCGCGTTCATCGGGGAGCTGGCGTTCGATGGATCGCTCCGGCATGTCACCGGTGTTTTGGCATGCGCTCTGGCATGCAAGAGGCTCGGCATTCACTCGATTGTCGTTCCAACGGTCAATGCGCCGGAAGCCGCACTGGTGCCGGGGCTGCGTGTGATCGCCGCGGAATCTCTCTGCGATGTCGTCTCGTACCTTACGGGAGAAGCTGAGCCGCCGGTCATCGATGCGCCGGCTGCGGCACCATCGTCCTCTACCCAGATCGACTTCGCGGATGTGCGAGGTCAGGCGATGGCGAAGCGCGCGTTGGAGATCGCTGCGGCGGGCGGTCATAACGTCCTGCTGTCCGGCACTCCGGGTTCCGGCAAAACACTCCTCGCCCATGCCATGCGGGGGATCCTGCCACCGCTCACGCAGGATGAGTCGCTGGAAGTCACCGGGATTTACTCGGTTGCCAACCTACTCCCGGCTGGCACGCCGCTCATCACCGAACGCCCCATCCGCACGGTGCACCACACCGCGAGTGGTGTTGCCATCGTCGGTGGCGGTCAGCACCCCATGCCCGGAGAAATTTCCCTGGCACACCGCGGAATCCTCTTCTTAGATGAACTCGCCGAGTTCCCCGCACAGGTACTGGAGGTGCTTCGTCAACCGCTCGAAGATCGGCGAATCACGATTAACCGCGCACAGGGCACCGTCACCTTCCCGGCGGATTTTTCACTCGTCGCCGCCATGAATCCGCCGCAGTTCTCCTCTGCCACCGCCGAGCGCATGAAGCGCAGGATTTCGGCTCCGCTCCTCGATCGAATCGATCTGACGATTGACGTCCAGCCGGTGGAGATCGCCGATCTCCAGAAGAAGCGTGATGCCTCCGCCGAGACCAGTGCATCCATCCGCAAGCGAGTCATTGGCGCACGGGAACGCCAGACCAGACGGCTCAAAGGTCGCGGTATTTCTACGAACAAGGAAATGAATGTTCGGGATTTAGAAGAACTCTGTCCGCTGGATCAGCAGTGCGCGGCACTCCTCCGGCAAGCCGCCGACCGGCTGGGATTCTCCGCGCGCAGCTACCACCGCACCATCAAAGTCGCCCGGACCATCGCAGACCTCGCCGGCTCGGATGCGCTCTCGGTGCAGCACATCGCGGAGGCGCTGCAATACCGGCAGTCGGTGGGAGTGTGACGGCGGAATGTAGAATGTAGAATTGAGAATGTAGAATGACAAAGTTCTTCTTCACCTATGCCCCATCCTTTAATCCAGATGATCAGCTCCTCGAACACCTGCTCCGGATCGATCTAATTCATCCAATATTTAGTTGGCATCGGTCAGTACGACCCGAAGATCTCCGACGTTCGTCCCTGTAAACCCGGTTCTGATGTGCCCTCCCGCGGCCTGAAAGAATGGATGTGAATTGGTTTCCTGTAAGTATCGTTCCGGCTCCAAGCCTGCTGATCGTGCTTGCGCCATCAGCTCCGGTGAAATAACCGCTCCAGCAGCATCTGTCGGACCATCCTCACCATCTGTTCCGCCGGAAGCGATCGCGATGCCATGCGTATCTCCGATGCCAATACCGGCAGCAAGCGCGAGGTGTTGGTTTCTGCCTCCTTTGGAGTTGGGCTGCACATGAACGGTTGATTCGCCTCCGGAGATCAGACATCTCTTCCTGCCTCTGCGACGAAGTTCCTTTGCGCGTTCTGCAATGAGTCTACCGATATCCGTGGCATCGCCACTCCTGAATTCATGCGTCGCTTCGGCTTCGTATTCCAAGAATATCGCGCTCCTAAGTGCGCCTTGCACTGCAGCATCGATACCCCCGATCTGCTGATTCGTAACCACGCAAGTGGCGGGCTTCTGATCTGCATTCAAACTTCGGGCAACTGCTGCTCGAACTCCTTGTGACAAATTGTATTGCGCCATAATGACATCGAGACGTTCATCGGGGGCGATGTCCGTGAACGTCGGTCCGCAAGCGACGACGTGTAAGGGGAAGTCGATGACATCTGAGAGGATGAGGCTGACCAACCTGCCTGCACGACATCTCCTGGCTAGCCCTCCTGCTTTCACCTTGCTGATTCTCGACCGGACGGCATTCATAGTTGCTATATCCGCTCCTCTGGAACTCATTCTCTGTGTCACCTCGACAATATCCTCCAACGTCACGCCATCCGCCGGCAATTCCAGTATCGGGCCTCCTCCACCGGAGAGGAGACAGATACACAAATCAGCTTCATTGAGCTCTTCGACAGTTCGAATAATTTTCTGCGTACCTGCCAAGGCTCTGGGTGTCGGGAGATTGTTACCGGCTTCTCTGACTCCGACCAATCGAATGGACTGCAGTGGAGAACCAACTTGATCATCGGGAACATTGACGAAGCCGTGCACGTTTTTCTCCCTGAGCAGCTTTGCCCCCAGAATCTCTTCCAATTGTCTGGCCATCTCTGCAGATGCCTTCCCTGCACCCACAACGGCAATACGGCGAATTGCCGTCAGGTCAACAGTAACGCCGTCTCCGAAACGAAGATCCGTACCCTCCAGCTGCATCGTTTGCGGCATAAGCACTTTCGGATGAGCGGCATCGACCCCAGCTCGCCAGATGGAGCGCGCATCTTCTTCAAGCCGAGAAACGTTTCTTTCCGGCATATAGTATATATACCAGAAAAATGATTTAAGTCAATATTCCTCCGATGATCACAACTTCGTTCAGATCAAGAACGAACATGGTCAGTGGATCGATCTCGATATCACGTGGGATCCGCTCTTGGCATCCATATTTCAGTGAAACAGCTTCCCGTGTAACATTCTCCATGGTTCGGCTACGCTCACCACTAGTTTTACATTCTACATTCTCCCCATGTCCTCCACTTCCCTGCGCACACACTCCTGCGGCGAACTGACTGCCAAGCACGCCAAGAAATCAGTCACCCTCTGTGGCTGGGTGAATACGCGACGTGATCATGGCGGACTGATCTTCTTCGATCTCCGCGACAGGTACGGGCTCACACAGATCGTGTTCCATCCGGAGACGAATAAAGAAATTTTTGCGCTTGCGGAAACCGTGCGCCCGGAATGGGTGCTGCAGATCGAGGGCACGGTCGAGAAGCGCGGGAAGGATGCGGTGAATCCGAAGATGTTCACCGGTGAGATCGAAGTCACGGCGACCAGGCTCACGATCCTGAACAAAGCCAAGACACCGCCGTTCGAGATCGATTCACCGAAAGAGGTGAGCGAGGATCTGCGCCTCCAGTACCGTTATCTGGACATGCGGACGGCGAGGATGCAGAAGAACATCGCGCTTCGGTCCAAGGTCTTCCAGATCATCCGCAGCTACTTCACATCCAGAGACTGCCTGGAGATCGACACGCCGTGCCTCATCAAAGGCACACCGGAAGGTGCGCGTGAGTACATCGTCCCGTCGCGCGTGTACCCCGGCACGTTCTTCGTCCTCCCGCAGAGTCCGCAGCAATTGAAGCAGCTCTGCATGGTCGGGGGACTCGACCGCTACTTCCAGATTGCGCGTTGCTTCCGCGACGAAGATCTCCGCGGTGACCGTCAACCGGAGTTCCTTCAGCTGGACTTCGAGATGAGTTTCCCGAAGCAGGAGGATGTACAGGAAATCATCGAGGGATCCATCGTCGAGATCATCAAAGCCTGCAGCGAAAAGAAACTCAAAGGCGGCAAGGTTCCGCGCTACACGTGGCAACACGTCATGGATACGTACGGATCAGATAAGCCGGATCTCCGCTACGATCTGCCGATTGTCGATGTCTCGGCACTGGCGAAGGGCTGTGGGTTCAAAGTCTTCGAGGACGCGCTCTCACTCAAGAATGGCGTGGTTCGGGCGTTGCGCGTTCCAGGTGGAGCGACACTTGCCCGCAGCGAGATCGATACCTGGACGGCACTCGTCCGGGAGCTCAAGGCCAAGGGGCTTGCGTACATCCTGTTCAAAGATGACGGTCCGCAGTCCCCTCTCCTCAAGTTCTTCAGGGAAGGATTCCTGGCTGAACTGGAGAAAGCGACCGGGGCAAAGAAAGGCGATGCACTCTTCTTCGCCGCGGATACATTCAAGATTGCCTGTGCTTCCCTGAGCCGGATCCGCTCCGAAGCGGCGAAGAGATTTGAGCTGATCGACGAATCCGTCCATGCATTGTTCTGGGTGACGAATTTCCCCATGTTCGAGGAAGCCGACGACGGCTCACTCACGTTCTGCCATCATCCGTTCACGAGCCCCAACATGGAGGAGTGGAAGCACAGAAAAGAGAATCCGCTCGCAGTCCATTCCATCTGCTACGACCTGGTGCTCGACGGGTACGAGCTCGGCTCCGGTTCCATCAGAATCCACGATCCCGTTCTCCAAGCGGAAGTTTTCGAGATGCTCGGTATCAGTCCTGTGGATCAGGAGCGACGGTTCGGGCACATGCTACGCGCCTTCGAGTACGGTGCACCTCCCCACGGCGGCTTCGCCTACGGCATCGATCGCGTCGTCATGATCCTGGCAGGCGAACCCAACATCCGCGAAGTCACTCCGTTCCCCAAGGATCAGAAAGCGAAAGACCTGATGCTGGGCGCACCGGCGGCGGTACCGGCAGAGCAGCTGAAGGAATTGAGGATCAGAATGGAAGAGCAGGAATAGCAGAAAGCTTGTAGCTATTTGCGATGTCGCCCTTCGACTCCGCTCAGGGTGACATCGCTTCTTCATCTAAAGACAACGATTATGTGAACAGCACCTAGCTAACAGCCCTCCGAGTTCCATTGACGGAACCAATATCTGATCTAATCAACAGCGTACTTTTCTGCTATAATAAGCCGATATGTCCGATTCTCAGGAAAATCCATTGCCGGCAGATGATCCTTTCGCCCCGGCTCCGACTGATGTGAAAATCTCGGAGACTCAACCTCCATCTGTCGATGGGGCATCGGAGACGGATCGAGCAACTGCTTCTCCCAAGCTCCCACCTCCGAACCGAGCAGAGGACATCAAGCGTTCCGTTGCCCTCGCCGAGAAGCGCGCAGCGAAGGAGCGGGAATTGCGCGAGAAGCGCACGCAACGCAAGCAGGAGGAGTTCACGAGATCGGAAGCGGCGGTCCGAGCCGGTGCCGAGGAGAAGAAGGAGATCCGGCTTCAGCGCAAAGCCTTTCGCACGGACAGGCGCAAGCGTGAGGATGATCTGGAGAAGGAGAAGCGCCGGCGCGAGGAGGAAGAGAAGAAAAAGCAGGAACAGGAGAATCTTGCCAAGAAGAAGAGGGATCAGCAGGACCTCTCCATGCGGGAGCTGCGGCAGATGGCGACGGCGAAAGCGATCATCGAGCAGAAGCAGAATGCGCTCAGGTCGGATTTCTTAACCGAGCAGAAGCAGGCGGAGTATGAACATCGCACAGCCATCGAGCAGGCGCGACGGAAGAACGCGCAGTCCCGGGAGGAAACCGATCGTCATACGCACGACCGGAAAAACGCGATAGAGAGTGAGTTGAAGGCGAGGCTGTTCGAGCTGGAGAAATGGCGACGCATGCGGCTGCAGGCGCAGGACAACGACACTGCTCGGCAGATGTCCGCTCTGCGCACCATGCGCGATCTCCGTGAAGCTGAACGCAAGCGGGAGGAGATCCGGCTGACAGCGGCACGTTTGCAGAGGAAGCTGGATGGAGAGTGGAAGGAACACAAGGCGGCGACCGAGCAGGAAGCCATGCGTAAGCGCACCGAGGTCGAGCAGGAAGCCAAGGAGGCGAAGTTCAAAGCTGATACCGAGCTCAGGATGGCGACACAGACGGCTGACAATGCCAGGAGTCACCGGCTGGAGGAACTAACCCAGCAGTACAACAAGCAGAAGCGCATCCTGCGGGTGTCGACGTGACGGAAAAACATCTACAATACGCGACAGGACATCACTTGTTTCACATTATTGCCGGGGTGGCGGAACGGCAGACGCGCCGGCCTTAGGAGCCGGTGGGGGTTCACCCTCATGGAGG
>CAINWJ010000082.1 GCA_903854455.1 Candidatus Peribacteria bacterium
GGGGAGGCGACGGCGACGGCAGTCGCGGTTCCTTTGAAGAGCCGCATCTTCACCGTACCGGTCACGTGCTCATTCACCGAATCCTGGAACGCGTGGATGGCGGACATCGTTGGCTCGAACCACTGTGCGCCGTAGCAGAGGTATGCCCACTTCTCGTCGATCGACTTCTTGAGCTCATTCTGGGTCCGTGTGGAGACTAACTTCTCCAGATTGAAGTGCGCGGTGATCAGAATTTCGGCACCCGGGCTCTCGTAGATTCCCCTCACCTTGAGCCCGACCAACCGGTCTTCGATCAGGTGTGTAATCCCTACACCGTGCTTGGCTCCCGCTGCATTCGCCTGCTTTACGATCTCGAGCATCGAGCATTTCTTCCCGTTGAAGCTGATCGGGACGCCCTTCTCGAAGCCGATTTCAATGATCTCGGACTGATCCGGCGCTTTCTCCGGATGCGTGCAGACCTGCAAGATCTTCTCGAGTGGCGGCACCAGCTTGGGGTCTTCGATCTCGCCGCCTTCGCCCGTCGATCCCCACATGTTGTCGTCGTAGGAGTACGGCGAGTCTTTGGTCTGCTTCACCGGAATGTTGTGCTTGGACGCGTACTCGATCTCCTCATCCCTGCCCATGCCCCACTCTCGTACCGGTGCGATCACCTTGAGTGTGGGATCGAGGGTCGTGATGTAGTTTTCGAACCGGACCTGATCGTTACCCTTGCCGGTCGAGCCGTGAGCGATGACCGTCGCACCGGTCTTCTTCGCCATCTCGACTGCGATCTGTGAGAGGATGACTCTGCCGAGCGGAGTGGAGAGGTGGTAGCCACCCTGATAGTCGGCATTCGCTTTGACGGCTCTAGTTAAGAGCTCTTCCGCGAATCGGGCCTTGGCATCGATGACGTACGCTTCTTTGGCGCCCAGCTTGAGTGCTTTCTGCTTCGCGATCTCCAGATCTTCATGCAGCTGGCCGATATCAACCGTGAGTGCGATGACCTCGGAGTCGTACTCGTCCTGGATCCACTTGAGCATGACGGAGGTATCCAGTCCTCCGGAGTACAGGAGGAGACATTTCTTGAATTCGCCTTTTTTGGCCTCGTGCGAGGCGATCTTGTGGTAGGTGGTTGTGGAGTCCATTGGTGCAATTGGGGGAAATGTAGAATGTAAAATGTAAAATGTAGAATGATTACCGCGGGAGGAAGAATTCAAGCAATGCCTTCGCAGCGTGCATCCGGCATTCGGCGAGATCGAAGACTTTCGATTGTGGACCGTCGAATACGCCGGCGGTCACCTCCTCGCGGCGGTGGGCCGGGAGATCGTGGAGGAAGATGGCGTCGGGCTTGGCGAGGGACATCAGTTCCTCCGTCACGCAGTACGGCGCCAGATCCTTGAGCCGCTTGGTCGTCTCCGCTTCGTCTCCCATCGATACGAACGTATCTGCATAGATGACGTCAGCGTCCCTGGCTGCAATTTTCGGATCGAGCGTGAACGAGAGCGATCCACCGGATTGTTTCGCGAGCTGCAACGTTTCCTGCCAGATATCGTCGGGAATCTTGTATGCCGCATGTCCGCCGTGAACGCAGTCGAATCCTGCCATGATGCAAGATTGGAAGAGCGAGACCGCGACGTTGGAGCCGTCGCCGACGAACGCGATCTTCAGTTTCTTCTGGTTCGGTTTATGCCAGCGGATGGCCATGAGATCGGCTAATCCCTGCGTCGGATGGTGCAGGTCGCAGAGTGCGTTGATGACCGGAATGGAGACGCATTCCGCCATTTCGAGGATGGATTGATGCGAATGGACCCGCGCGACAATCGCGTCACAGTAGCGTTCCAGAACATGGGCGATGTCACTCGTCTTCTCCCGCGTGACACCATCGACCCGTTTGAAGATTTCAACTCCTGCGAGGAAGACGGCGGTGCCGCCAAGGGATGCGATGGCGGTCTCGAAGGCCACTTTTGTTCTGAGCGACGGTTTCTCGAAGACAAGGGCGATAGTCTTGCCTTTCAGAATGGGTGCATCAGATTGATTGTGATCTCTAGTTTTCTTGTAGCTAAAGGCATTTTCAACGATGGCATCGATCTCGGTCGGTGAGAGATCGGTGATCTTCGTGAGGCGCCTGAGTGGAGGAGATGGGTTCATTGGATAAAGGGAAAATGGATCAAGGATATTTGAGGTCGTCGGTGTGCCAATTGATGAGATCGGCAACTTTCTTCTCGACAACGCCGAGTCGATGCTCGATTTGACCTAGCTGATTGGAGTTCCGATCATGCAATTCTTGGGGATCGGGGATAGTTTCATTCATGATTGGAGGGGGGAAGTACGTGGGTTGCACAAATATCATTCAGATCTCCACGGAGGCGGTGCTGCTGGCGAACGCGAATGCGTCAGCCCGGCACCTCCGTGGAGGTGATACGGGCGCGGCGCAGTGATGTGGTGGCGAATGAGAACATGCAAAAAACGCGGAGAGGTCATGCTCTCCACGGGATGATGTGATGGCTCCGCTCGTCTACGCGTCAGCCCTCACCTCCGTGGAGGCGAAAGCACGACGACGAAGGGAGAGTGCGAGGATCATTAGACCGCAAATTTTAGAAGGTGAAGAGGCGATGTCAAGAAAAATCTTTTTCAATTTCTAGAATTCAGAGCAGGTGTCTACCTGCGGCGCATGCCGGAAAACGAAATCGTAAAGACGCCCCGCCGGGGCGTCTACACAGTGCAGCATTGATATCTCCGTAGAGCCGCAACATGTTGCGGCTCTACTGTTTATTGTTCTCCACTCGTCTTCATCCTCATCACCTGCTTCTCTGGAATGATCACGGTATTCGCCGGAATGTCTTCCTTGAGGATCAGTCTGGTGCCGCTGCCGACGATGGATCCGTCTGCGACTTTCTCTTTTCCCAATATCGCGGCATCGGCGTAGATCTTCACCCGGTTGCCGATGGTCGGGTGGCGTTTCTTGGTCAGATCGAACGAGCCGTCCGGTTTGCGCGGGAAGGACTGTGCGCCCAGCGTGACGCCCTGGTAGATGGCTACATCATCACCGATGACCGACGTCTCGCCGATGACCACACCCGTGCCGTGATCGATGAAGAACCGCTTGCCGATGGTCGCGCCCGGATGGATGTCGATGCCGGTTTTTTCGTGCGCATACTCCGTCATGATTCTGGCGATCAGCGGGCAGCCAAGTGACAGGATTGCATTGGCGATTCTATACACCGTGATGGCAAAAATCCCCGGATAGCTCAGTCGTACATATTCCGGGCTCCGCGCAGCCGGATCGCCGGCAATCGCGGCACCGATGTCGCCTTCCGTGAGGTCGAGGATCACCGGAAGCTCACCCAAAAGTTTGGCAACAATCTCATGCGAGGATTGTTTTGTCGCATGCAGCTCCTGTTCAATCTGGATCTGCTGGTCGAGCATTCTGGATGTCGATTGCAGCTTTGTTTCAATCAATGTCGCGAATGCGTCCTCAGAGAACGATTGTTCGATGCCGCTGCGGACGAGGATGACATCCAGGAGCGCATCGGTGATCTGATGGATCACGGAGGGATTTGGGAGTGCCGCAATTGCATTGCCTGAGCGCGGCAAAGAGCCCGCAAGCTTCTTCGCAATCTGTTTTGCGGTTAGAGAATGAATGTGAGAAGGCATGAAGAAGAAAGAACAAGGAACGTTGGATGATGGCTGTGCCACGTCGTTCACGAACGATGTGGTGCCCAGGAGAGGACTCGAACCTCCACGGGATTGCTCCCACTAGCCCCTCAAGCTAGCGCGTCTGCCATTTCGCCACCTGGGCATGATGCTGAAAACGATCAAAAGCCCGCGCAGTGTAGCAAGAGAGCATCATGGATGCACGTGTAATCGAGGGTTGCCTTTTCTGGAAACGAATGGAAGGGTACCATCGCCCGGCATGAAAAAACGGAATCATCTTTCAGGAATGCTGCAGGAAGGTCGGAAAGGATCGAAGAAGCGCATTGCGGTTTTCTTCACCGCACCGGGATTTGATGATTACCCCTTCGGTGATCCCGAGTTCCGGATGGCGTACCACCAGCTGGCACAGATGCTCACGGACAGAGGTGCAGTGTTTGCGATCGTCCGCGATCCGGCAACGTACCGTGGGAAGGGAGTCTTTAGTAAAGCGTGGGTCTTCCGTGACGGTACATTCCATGTTGTCGATGCTCCCTGGCAGGCTGATGTGATCTTCAATAAAGCCAGGAGCAGCTCGTTTCAGCCGAAGGACGTCACGGTCGTCAATACGCCTGAGCTGGAGCGGCTCTGTACGGACAAGTGGGAGACGTACCAACGGTTCCCGGATCTCTTCCCGGCAACACTCCTTGTCCAGAATCAGCAAGAATTGGAGTGGGCTGCCAAGCAATTGAATGGAGATCGTATCGTCACCAAGCCACTCGATGGTGAAGGTGGTGAAGGTGTGCACATCGGTCCTGCGAAGGAGATCCTGAGTCGCGACCAGACGTTCCCGCTCCTCATTCAGGATTTCCTGGACACATCTGATGGTATTCCGGGCATCGCCAAGGGCATGCATGACCTGCGCATCTTCGCTATCCGCGGCGTGCCTCTCCGTTGTTATGTGCGCCAGCCGAAGGAAGGTTCCTTCCTCGCCAATTTCCAGCAGGGCGGTTCACTCTTCGAGATTCCGGTCGACTCCGTTCCCGCCGATGCGATGACGCTGTTCCAAACTGTCGATGCGGGATTGAAGAGATTCAAAGACCGTGTCTACTGTGTCGACATGGGGCGAGGAAAGAGTGGTAGGTGGGCATTGATCGAGCTCAATTCCAAGCCGGGGTTGGACCCCATCGATTCCAGGTATCCCAGTGCCGAAGCATTCATGCGCCGTCTCGCCGATCTCCTCCTTACCGTATGACCAGTTCTGCTCCGATCATCGGCGTGTACTTCACGAAGCCGAACTACGAGGATTCGCCGTTCAATCGGGAAGAATTCGTCTGCTCGTACCATGAGCTGGGACTTGAGGTAACGTCACTCGGCGGCACGCTTGCCCTGGTTCGTAGCATGGAGACATTCCGCGGCGGCAATCGTTTCCATGGCGGCTGGATCTTCGACGGCAAGAAATTTGAGCGGACGGACGAGATGATCGACGCCGGCGTTGTCTTCAATAAAGGCGAGGATTTTACCGGTGATGGGCAGACCAATCTGGTCAATGATCCTGAGCTGCATGCGCTCTGCGAGAAGGATAGGACGTATCGGTTATTCAGTGAATATTGCCCGCAGTCCGTCATCGTCACGTCTCCCTCTGAGTTGGAAGGTGCATTCTGCGGGCTCCTCTCAGAACGATTCATCTGCAAGCCAACGGCACTCTGCGGTGGCAAGGGGATCGTGATCGGTACGAAGGAGGAGATTCTTGCATCGAAGCACCAGTATCCGCTGTTGCTACAGGAATTTTTGGATTTGAGCGGCGGGATTCCGGGTGTCATGGACGGGCTCCATGATCTTCGGATGGTGTTCATCGGTGACCGGTTCTCGTACGCCATGGTGCGCACTCCGCCTCCCGGAGGACTGACCGCGAACATCACGCAAGGCGGCAGCTTCTTCACGGTGCCGGATGAGAAGATCCCCGTCGAGGCGATGAGCATCGCACGTGCCGTCGATGAGCGATTGCAATCGTTCAAGACCCGCATCTACTCCGTTGATCTGGGTCGGAATGCCGATGGTCGCTGGTACGTGCTGGAGCTCAACTCCCCGCCGGGGCTCTTCCCCTCACGCGGAGACCGGATCATGGATCGTGATCATCGTATGCTCGCGGAGCATTTGCTGAGGATTGCGAAGCAGGAATGGCAGCAGGGCAAGGAAACTGTATCCGAGAGCATGGACGCTGCAAGTAGCCAGATGATCCGATCGTAGAAACCCTGCGGGCAGTTCTACAGGAACCCTCCTTCGCCTTGCGGGGCTACGGAAGGGGAGCGAATCCTGCTCTCAAGTAGAAAAATGGAATGGACTTATGAATGGGGAGCGGGTGTCTACCCGCGGAATATGCCCCGGCGGGGCGTCTCTACTTCCTGTCGCGTATACTCCAACTATGCAATCGTCGTCACCCGTCATCGCCGTCTACTTCACCGCTTCCGGTGAGGCGGGATATCCATTCAATGTTCCGGATTACGTCGAGGCATATCACGAATTCGGGAACGTGATCGAGTCTCTCGGCGGCACACTCGCA
>CAINWJ010000083.1 GCA_903854455.1 Candidatus Peribacteria bacterium
ATCCTTCCCCCGACGGGGGAAGGATGCCTTCCTTTGAAGCCTGATTTCAAATCAAGTTCCCCCTCTCCCACCGGGAGAGGGGGCTAGGGGGTGAGGGAAGTTATCTTCTCCTCATCTCCACCGTCGTCGGTTTCGGCGTCGGTACAGCCGTGACATTCTGTGTGATTCTGAGGATGCGGATCAGCGAGCCGTCATCGGGATTGACGGTGACATACGCCTGCTTGCCGATGATTGTCAGACCATGGGTTCCCTGCACGTCGTAGCTGACGTTCACCTGTGTTTCATTTGTCACCTTGAATGTCCGGACCACAGCATCTTGGCAAAGGATGGAAACACTCGATCCGTCGATGGATTGAATGATGCCATTGGAACTGAGGATGGGATTGAGTGCGACATTGAGAACGATGACGAGTGATGCAGTAATTGTCTTGGAATCCACTCTCCATCCATTCGTCCGGATCAGCATCCCGGTTCTGAGATCCGATGGAATCATCTGCTTCCTGCTCAAACGACCCTCGGAGATGATGCTTGCCGTATCCAGTAAAACAATCGTAACCAGCTGACCGTTCGTTGCCTTCACGGTTAGTTCTCCACCGATCTGATTGAACGCCTGCTTCTCTGTGATCCTGATTTCCTGAATAGTGCCCGTTACGAAGATCCGTGGTCCGATGCCCTCGAGGGCGAAGGCGGACGAGGGGAGGAGGCAGAAGAGAGAGACGAGGATGGTCGAGGGAAAAATGAAACGCATGGGGAAAATTGAGAATGTAGAATGTAAAATGTAGAATGAAATCGAAAAACTGACAGGGAAAATCAACAATCATTATAAATTCTACATTCTACATTTTACATTCGTTCAACCCTGGTGTCCTCTATTTCTTTCTCACTTGCGTGAAGTCCAGCTCGACCGGTGTGTCGCGGTCGAAGATCAGCACGAGGACGGTCAGCTTGCCGCGATCGACGTCCACGGCATCCACGGTGCCTTCATAGTTCTTGAACGGCCCATCAATGATGATGACCAGATCGCCCACCTGGAAGTCGCTCTTGAACTTGGCTGTCTCCTCACCCATACGGCGTTCCACGACACCGAATTCCTCGGGAGTCACCGGAACCGGGATGTTGCCGGAACCGACGAAGCCCGTGACGTTTGGCGTATTGCGAACCATGTACCAGCTGTCGTCGGTCACGATCATGTCGATGAGTACGTATCCCGGGAAAAGCTTCTTCTCTTCTTCAGTCGGCTCGTTCTTCTTGAAGACGATCTGCTTCTCCTTCGGCACGACGACACTGAAAACGTAATCTTTCATTCCGAATGTCTCGATGCGCTGTTCGATGGACTTCTTCACACTATCCTCATACCCGGAATAGGTGTGGATGACGTACCAGTTTCTGCCAGCGGAAGGATCCTGCTTTGCCATAGGGATATGGGGTCAGTGTTTCAGCGGATGGTGTACCGCAGAACCGTAGTAAAGAAGAGATCGAGGAGACCGAATGCCGCGGCGTTGGCAACGATGAACGCCAGCACGATGACGGACAGACGGATGGCCTGCTGCTGAGTGGGCCAACGGACCTGCCGCAGCTCTTCGACGCTTCCCTGGAAATAATCAATGATTGCCTGCATAGAGTGCGGAGATAGTACTGAAGGAACGGGAAGGCTGCAAGCGGCGAACGATCGTGTAGGCGTTATCCGTGTAAGCGAGTAGGCGAATTCGCTTACTCGACTAACGCGTATACGCCTAACGAACATCGTATTCCGGTGCCGTGAATGCATGTACTTTCGTAATGGGCAGAGCGACGAACCACACGCTGCCTTTGATGTCATTCTGCGGAACGAATGCCGTAGTGTGAGTTCCAAGGTGCCCGAAGCTCCGTGAATCCAGGCTGCCCTGACGATTGTCCCCGAGGAGGAAATACTGATCGGCAGGAATGGTGAAATCCTCCTCCGTTGTATCGCCGCTGTTCACGGGATAGCGGAACGTTTTGCCGGAATTATTGGCATTCAAATACGATTCAGAGAGTTTCTGATCCTCATTGCCTGGCTTACGAATGTAGACGGATCCGTCGCGCACAACGACCGTTTCTCCCGGTAATCCGATCACCCGTTTCACATAGTACTTCCCGGGATCAGTCGGTGGGCGGAAGACGACGATATCGCCGCGCTCTGGTGCCTTGAAGAAGTAACGGAACTTATTGATGACGATGTACTCCTTGTTCTCCAGTGTATCCACCATCGAATTCCCTTCGATCTGGAATGGCGACACGATGAACGTACGGATCAGCGCGACGATCGCCACGATGATGACGATGTTGAGGACAACATCAAAAATGTGGAAGAGTACGCCACGCGTGGTAGTAGTGCCGCTTGGAGATGAAACCTTTGTCATGCTGGATTAGTGTAGCAGAGACTTTGCGAAAGAGATGAGTGCTTTAATGCATTCTCATTTCATATGATTGTCGATTACGTGATTTGTCGGAAGATTATGCAATTTCAATTGTCTCGATTATTGCGTTGATGCTCTTCTTCCCGCCTCACTCCGCCCCGCACCCTCTGCGGATGGTGCGGGGGCACCTCTCTCCCCGCGAGGAGAGAGGGAACCTGGAGAAGAGCAAAATGAACGGTTCCTGCAATCAATACAGCGCTCCCTTCTCCCCGCGGGAGAAGGGTGGGGATGAGGCGGCAATAGTATCTTTTACCGCTCAACAACCAGCGCATTCCTCGCACCCGTTGCTATTTCCTCCTTCACTCCTGTCCAATCATGGAGTGCATTCAGGAGCACATCGGTGGAGTACCAGTACTGTGAACCCTGCTTCGTACCCGGGTCATTCGTGATGAAGCCGTCACCCGTATACCCGATGACCACAAGCATGTGGTAGTACGGTCCCTCCCCACTGAAGTAGGGATTGTGCAGTAACCGCCCTGCTGCAGGAAGGATGATGGGATTTCCCCGCTCCAGCTCTTGCCTGAGTTTGTCAGCGGTTACATCGATCAGAACACGTATCTTGTATCCGTAGAAAGACTTTGCGATGTCGCCGAGTTGTCGGACATCGACATCTTCCGGATAGTCGTGCTTCTGCTCCCATGACACGAGATTCTGAAGCTCCACCTCGGCATCGGAAATGCTGAGTGGTATGTCTGCGAGATAGTGATGAACCATGATCAGCGACATTTCTTCGCAGGCTTCCTCATGGAGCGCATCCCACACGGCGAATGGAGCCTGTGGAGCGAATGGCACTCTGATGAGGAGACTTGCTGGCTTTGATGGTGTCGATGCTGACGGAACCGATTGCTTTGAAAATGATGCAGAGGACGATGAACGCTGCGTAAGGATCGGTCGATCGATGATCACTGACGGCTGCTTGAATACCGGCTTCTGTGAGCAGCCGCTCAGTAACAATGACCCGATCAGGAATCCGGTGCCGATGGCAAATTGTCTATACCGCATACTGCAATGAACGGTAGGAAGCATAGCATTCTCCATGATCGCAAATCATTGTCATGCATAGTTCTCACTCATCACTTGCACCCAGCCACCGTTCCCGGCGTACACTGTCATCGTGCTCAACACATACTTCTTCGGCCCGCACCTGGATGACGAGGAGGAGATTGAGATCGTCGTGCACAAGCACTGGCTGATGGGAATCAAATCACTCTGGTGGCCGTCCGTTGTATTCATTCTCGTTGCTGCGGTTCTGTGGTTCAGTCATACGAAGTACGTCGTGTACGGCATCGCAATCGCGGAGATCGGTGTGCTGATCTGGTGGATCCGGAACTTCCTCGATTACTTCCTGGATGCCTGGCTCATTACCAATAAGGGGATTATCGATCTGGAGTGGCATGGCTGGTTTCACCGGAGTTCCGCACGAGTTCTGTACTCCGATATTCAGGGTGTGGAGTACGAGATCAAAGGTATCGTCGGTACATTGATGGGATATGGAGAGATGGCAGTCGAGAAGATTTCGACCGGATCGACCATCACTATGCCGTACGTGAAGAAGCCGCGAAGAGTGGAGGCAGTGATTTTAGAATGCATGGAAGCTTACATGCACAAGAAGAACCTGAAGGATGCGACGACCGTGCAAGGCATTCTGGCTGAATTCGTCGCAGGCACGCTCCAGAAGAAAGCGGTCGAGGCCAAGCGTTCTCTTCCCGTTAAGAAATGATCGGTTGGATCATCGTAGCGGCTCTCTTTGTGCTCGCTCTCACGGCGACGATCCTCGTGCTGATCGTTCCGAGGAAGATTCTCCGGGGAGCGGTGAAGGTGAAGATCGCCTCGGCTCTGATGAGAGCCAAGAGCCAGTCCAATCCGCAGCTCAAGATTATCGAAGGAGACAAAGTGCTGGATGAAGCATTACGATTACTCCGGTACCACGGATCGCTGGGACAAAAGCTCAAGATCGTCGGTCCGCGCCTCACGAATCTTCAAGAAGTTTGGTGGGCGCACAAACTGAGAAATACGATCGTGCACGAGCTCAAACATGTGCCGACGATGGTAGATGCCGACCGGGCGATCAAAGCATATGAAGGGGCGCTCAAGGATTTGGGGCTGTAGTGAATGACCAATTTCCAATGACCAATGACCAAAGAATCCCCAATGCTCGAATGACCAATCATCTACGATCAACATTGGGTTATTTGAACATTGGACATTGGTCATTATTTGGATATTGGGTTTTGGTCATTGGGCATTTACACTCTCTCGTACTATTTCCTGTATGAAGCCCCGCTTCCTCCTGATCGGTCTCGGCAACCCCGGCAAGCAGTATGACCAGACCAGGCACAATGCCGGATTCATGGCGATCGATCATGTTGCCAAAGAAACCGGGGCAGGGGAGTGGTCTGACAAGCAGAAGTTCATGGCGTTGATCAGTGACGTCACAATCGATGGCATTCCCTGCCTCCTGGTGAAACCGACGACGTACATGAATCGTTCCGGCGAGTGCATCCGCAAGCTGATCGAGTTCTACAAGCTGGATCCTGCGAAGCAGATCCTCGTCTGCTGTGACGACATCGATATTCCACTCGGCACACACCGGCTTCGGTTGACCGGTGGTCCAGGCACGCACAACGGACTTAAATCGATCGTCACGATCTTCGGTGAGAACTTCCCGCGGCTCAGGATTGGCATCGGTCCACAGGCACCTGAGATTGATTTGGCGGCGTGGGTATTGTCCAGGATGACGGAAGCAGAGCAGACGGCAATGTCGAAGGAGTTTGGTGCTGTGTTGACGGCGGTGAGGGGATTGGTTGGGAAGATGTAGCCAATTCCATGGCTGGGGAGGATGGATTCGAACCATCGAATGGCGGCTTCAAAGGCCGCTGCCTTACCACTTGGCGACTCCCCAATGCATGACTATTGTAGCAGGAATTGGTCATTCCATGGATTGCGAAGTGCGCAAGGAAGTGGTGATCGCTCTTTTTGGAAAGTCAGATTCTTCCAGGAGGCGGTATGATTTGGACATGAGATATCTGCTACTCATTCTCTTCTTCCTTCCGACCATCGGCGTAGCAACATCAGCACCCGTCATTCGCTGCGTTCCATCCGGGGATGAGGTGATCGCCGGTGTCGACCTCAAGGAAGTTCGTCGCGTGTGGCTCTCATGGACGAACGCCGAGCGGAAGGTGGTCGGATTAAAACCACTCGTCCAAAATGCTCAGCTCGATCGTTCGGCAACAACCTGGTCCAGGTTCTCCCAGGGCAGGGGAGTGATGAGTCACCAGCGCCCCGGGCAGACCACGTACTACGATTATCCGCTCATCACCAAGTGGTTCGCCGATCTCGGACTTACGTTCAAGAACGTGAACCGCATGACCTATAGCGAGAGCATCGGTTACGGTTCGTATAGCTGCACTGTGAACGATTGCACGCAGACGCTGATCACAGCACTCCGATCCACCTTCGATTATTACCTGAAGGAGAAGAAGCGCTCATCGCGTCCCCACTACGGAGCGATCATCAATGCGCAGTTCCAGATTCAGGGGATGGGCGTCGCCATTGATTCCAAAACAAAGAGATACTACGTCACGACGCACTACGCGACCGCCATCTCGTCACGACCGACGCCGGTCTGTCCATGACCGTTTACCGGATCTCCGCCAGAAACCTCACGGTGATCTCTTCCAATTTCTTCAGTGACTCCAGATCCACCCACTCGCCGTCTTCATGATGACCGCCGCCCATGGGACCGGTGATGATGACCGGAACTTTGAACGGAGACAGGTAGCGTGCATCTGTGGCTCCACGAAGTTCCTGTAAAAGCACCGGACGCTTCAAAACCTGCTCCGCAACACTCTTAAACTTTCTGATGAACGGATTCTTCTGATCGATGCGCAAAGCCGGTTCATGCGTAATGACTTCGTATTCCTTTGGATGAAATGTCTTCTTGATCAGCGTGAGAACATCTGCCGTTCTGGCTGTGCGAACATCGATGGTCGCATCACACAGATCCGGTACGACGTTGAGCGCAATCCCTGCATTGATTTTCACGAGTGACGAAACTGTTTCCGGGATCATGGCAATCTGCTTCTTGAATTCCGCATAGGTTGCATTGAACGAATCAATCGCATTGACACCCTCTTCCGGTCGACTGCTGTGGGCAGCCTTACCCTTCCTGCGGATGCGGATGCGAATGATGCCGTACTGGAGTGTGATCAGTTCAAAGTCATAGCCGGCATCCGGTACCAGCGCGCAGTGTGCACGATAACCTTTCTCGTTCATCAGGTAATCGACGCCGCGGTGTCCGCCAACCTCTTCATCAGTCGTAAGCATCAAACCGACAGATCCGTGGGAAGAATCCCGCGCTCCAGATAGCGCAGTGACATGCCGGTGAAATGCGCGAATCATCGCACACGTCGGGCCCTTCATATCCACTGCTCCTCGTCCAACGATGCGATGACCTTTCACTTCCGGTGCGAAGGATGCAGACGGTGCCGGAACAACGTCGACGTGGCAGACGATCATGACATCGGGCTTCATGGTTTTCTTCGACAGAATCACAAGGGATGGCTGTCCTTCCTTCTCATGTTCATGGATCACGACCCCGGGCAGATCCTTGAGATAGTTACGGCAGATACTCAGTGCGATGCCGCACGCCTCACGATCCGTCGTGACCGAACGAACGGCGATGAGCTCGCAGAGCAGCCGGTCGAGGGAGGGGAGGGGAGACATGAGATTCTTCATGACACGTAGATGCTACACTACTCGCGCATGATTGATCAGAATATTCCGGCGAAGAATGTATCTTACTCTCGCCTGAAAAAATTTCTACCGTTTCTTGCTGCAGCCATCCTGATATTCGTGACGTATCTGATCTTCAGGGAACTCAAATCATTTCGCTTTCATGAGATCAGAACCGCCATTCACGCAGTCCCGATGGCGAACATCATCGCAGCGCTGGCACTCACGGGACTCAATTACATCGCACTGACGTTCTACGATCGAGCCGCTCTCCGGGCACTCGGTCATGCTCAGCCGTACCGTAGGATCGCCTTCTCATCATTCGTGAGTTATGCGTTCAGTTACAATCTGGGATCACTCGGCGGGAGTGCCATCCGCAGCCGGATCTATGCCGCCTGGGGATTGTCCCCCATGGAGATCGCCCATGTACTCTCCTATAACCTGCTGTCGTTCTGGCTGGGGTTCATGTCCATCGCCGGGATTGCCTTTATCGCGCAGCCGGTGAACCTTCCCGTCGGTCATCTCGTACTCTCCAGCAGGTTCATCGGCATGCTCTTCCTTTGTCTCATCGGAACGTACTTCTGGCTCACAGCACACAAAACGCATTCCATGAGAATTGCCGGTTACACATTATCGTTGCCATCACATCGTGCCAGCATTATCCAGGTGCTCTTCGCCGGGCTCGATTGGCTCTGTGCCGTGAGCGTTCTCTATGCACTGCTCAAAACCAATGTACCCGTCTCATTTTCTCACTTCCTGACGATCTATCTCTTCGCACAGGTAGCGGGAATTGTCAGCCACGTGCCGGGAGGGATAGGAGTATTCGAGTTCGTTCTCTGGTCACTGGTTCCGGGTGGCGGTTCACCGGCACTCATCGCGACACTGCTCGTCTATCGCGGCGTGTATTTCCTGATGCCCCTCGTGACGAGCATCATCGTCTTCACGCTGCATGAACTGTGGCACAGCCGACGGCACGTATCGTCACTCGTACAATCAGTATCGGATACCAGCTCCATCCTGGCGCCGTACATCTTCGCTGCCGTGACGTTCATCGGCGGCATCACGCTGCTTGCCTCCGGTGCCGTACCGGAAGAGACAAGCCGTCTTGCCATTCTGCACGCGTACCTACCGCTGTCGGTGGTGGAGGTTTCACACTTCCTCGGAAGCATCACGGGGATCGGTCTGATTCTCCTGTCGTACGGGCTCTTCAAGAAACTGGATGCCGCCTACTACGGTGCATTGATTCTCTTTGTCTTCGGCGCCGTGTTTTCCATTCTCAAAGGATTGGAAATTGAAGAAGCAGCTCTCATGATTGCTCTCCTGCTACTTCTCCTGCCATCCCGCAGACAATTCACATCGAAGGCATCATTCTTCACGAACGCTCTCACACTCGAGTGGATCTTCACCGTACTGATGGTGATCTGGTGCGTAGAGTGGCTGGGCGTCTTCGCCTACAAGCACGTCGAGTACGCCAATCAGCTCTGGTGGAGCTTCAGCTTCAAGAGTGATGCTCCACGGTTCCTCAGGGCATCGGTGGGATCAGTCGGAGTTCTGATGATATTGGGAGTGATCAAGCTGCTGCATCCGAAGGGGGATGACAGGTAGGCATCAAGAGATTTACTGATGATCATCAATGATAAACACGGTGAGAGTGTCACCATTTCTTTTTGCAAATGCCCGGTATTTCTGTGTGATACTGAATTGCCAGATATTCAATGCATGAGGCATTCGCTTCTTCAGATCTACGCCCGCGTTCTCGCCACGCTTGATTTTTCGGACGGCTTTTTCACATTGTTCGACAAGACGTTGCCGCTCAAGTGTACGGTAGGCCTCTGGAGCGATGAGAACAGTTCTGATCATTGAATCTCTATCAGCGTACCATCCTTTTCAGCCTGCAGCATTGCATCGTACGCTTTGCGGTGTCGTGAAGCAGATGCGGCATTTTCCCCTGTCTGGAGAAGTGCTTTTTCGAGCATGATTCCCGTAAGGTGAGTGGGGGTATCGGTTTCAGTTTCGACCGAAAAAGTAACCTTTCTTGTACGAATGAAATGAAGAAGGAAGGCGCGCATGATGCTGCCGAGCGAGAAGCCAAGTTGCTTCGCCAGTAGTTCCGCTTCCCGTTTCGTTTTTTCATCCGGTAGCTTGATGTTGAGCTGAGTAATCATACAGTAGTAGATAGAAAAGGCTAGAAATAGTATAGCTGTAGATAACCATCAATGCAAGATCGTAGTTGGGGGGACCAGCAGCCAAAATTTGCACCGTGTGCTATACTTTTCCCGTGTTTAAGACCTCACTGCTCATCGGCACCATGCTCGCAAGCAATCTTGCCGGTGTGTGCTGTGCTGCTGGAATTCCTACAATGGAAATGCATCATCACGGCATGATGTCTGCTGATTATGTCGATGGAGAGAATGCCCTGCAGGTGCAACCATTTGCCACTCATTGCCAAGGTGAGGCGGCGCAGAACGTATCATTCTCAGATCGGGATCTCGATCGTGGTTGTACGGATCAACGTCTGTATCGTGGCATGAATCTGGTACCGATCGACTACTTACCTGCAATCTCCATTCCTTCGAATGATCAAACCGCTCCAATGCGGTATTTCAAGCATGGCTGCGGTTTCCACGGCATTTCACCGCCACGTGTGCAGGAACAATCATCGGGAAATCAATTATTGTTTTAGGAGTGATGAGAAACAACGTATCCTTTACCGGTAAAAGCCGGTACATATTTATAATTCTCACACCTCCTCATGTCATCTTCCAATGATTCAATCATCACACTCCATGTCACAGGCATGACCTGTGGCAGCTGCGAGATGCTCGTCGAGCGATCGCTCAAAGACATTCCGGGGATCCTGAGCGTTCGTGCGCAGCAGCGGAAAAATCGTGTCGTCATCCACATTGATCCTGCGAATCCTCCATCAATGAATTCCATCGAGCACGCGATTGCAGAAGCGGGATTCCGGATCAGTGACCAAACTCCGTCGAAATCAGGAGATCATCCACACGAAGATCAGAAGCCTCGTTTCCTGGAAATCGGTGCGGCACTGATCGTCATTTTCGCCATCTACAAGATTCTTCAGGTTTTCAACCTCGCATCGCTCGCACCCTCCACATCCGATTCACTGACCGTCGGCGGCATCTTTCTGATCGGCATTGTCGCGGGTTCCAGTAGTTGCCTTGCGGTAACGGGAGGCCTGCTCCTCGCCATGGCGGCGAAGTACAACCAGGTCCATGGAGGGGCAGACACATCCAGGAGACTAAGGCCGCTGATCCAGTTCAACGTCGGTCGTCTGGTGTCGTATGCATTCCTCGGCGGTGTCGTCGGACTGATCGGCACTGCGATTACGTTGCCCATGCAAGTCACTGCCTACCTGAATATCATCGTTGCTCTGATCATGTTGTATCTGGCACTGACGATTCTCGGTTTCATTCCGAAGGGCGCGTTTCCCATTCGTCCGCCCAAAGCACTGTCGCACTGGATCTCAGATCTGACGGAACATGAGCATCCGCTCGCTCCCATGGCACTCGGCGCACTCACATTCTTCCTGCCGTGCGGATTCACGCAATCGCTCCAACTCGCGGCACTCGCCTCGGGTGGATTCATTCCCGGTGCCATGATCATGGGAGTCTTCGCACTTGGGACTCTTCCGGCTCTGCTTGGTATCAGCTTCATTTCCTCCACTGCACGCGGCTCATTTTCAAGAATCTTCCTGACATTCGCTGGCACGCTCGTATTTGTTCTGGCTTTGTTCAATCTTCGCAGCGGTCTAGCGTTAGCTGGATTTGAGCTACTACCGAATCAGAGGGTAGCACCTTCTCAGCAGCAAGCGGTTAGCGATCAGCGGTCAGCGGTCAGTAAAGATGGCGTTCAGGAAGTCCGCATGGCTGTGACATCGTACGGCTATGAACCTGAAGAGCTGACGATCAAGTCCGGCGTTCCCGTCCGCTTCATCATCGATGGAACGAATGCCGGAGGCTGCACGCGCGGTTTCGTCATTCCCTCACTCGGCATCCAGAAGATCCTGGAGCCCGGTGACAACGTCATCGAATTCACCCCAAAGAGCCCCGGTCGCATCGCGTTCAGCTGTTCCATGGGCATGGTCCGCGGAGCGTTCAATGTTCTGTAAATATCCGCAGGAAGAATCCTGCATTGTTTCGTCGCGGATCGGTAGATCCGCGCTATCCCCAATTCTATGCAACCCACCCATCAACAATTGTTCTCCATCACCGGCATGCACTGTGCCAGCTGTGCCGCACTGGCAGAGCGTCAACTGAAATCGAAGAAAGGCATCATCGAGGCGAACGTCAACATCGGATCCAATCAGGCGCGCGTCCGGTTCGATCCCTCGTTGATCAACGAGGCCGGCATCATCACTGCGATCAAAGAAGCAGGGTTTACCGCGGAGGTTCTGGACAAGAATCGTCATGGCACCGAAAAAAATCTTCGTGTACAGGAAATCAAGACGTACCGATCCCTCTTCTTGTTCAGCGCAATTCTGTCGCTTCCGATGGTGTTGTTCATGCTGCAGGACATGATCCCCGGCATCCCCGGGAAAGCGTTCATCGCTCCGTTTGTTGGAATCATCTCGCTCATCCTCGCGACTCCCGTGCAATTCTTTGCAGGAGCAGGATTCTATAGAGGCATGTGGTCCAGCCTGAAGATGAAGACCGCGAACATGGACACGCTCATAGCAGTTGGAACTTCGACCGCGTACATCTTCAGCGTCGTCAACTTCATCCTTTTCGCGGAAGCTCATGGATCAATCATCGCAGCGGCAGGCGAGAAGATTCCGGATCTCTACTTCGAAACATCTGCACTCCTCATCACATTCGTTCTGCTGGGGAAGTGGCTGGAAACGAAAGCCAAAGGACGAACGTCCGATGCCATTCGTGCCTTGATGGGACTTCGGGCGAAGACCGCTAGAGTGGTGAGGAACAATGCGACACTCGACATTCCGGTCGACGACGTCGTCAAGGGTGACATCATTCTGGTTCGTCCCGGTGAGACGATTCCGGTCGACGGTACGATTACCACGGGCGGTTCAGCGATCGATGAATCGATGCTCACCGGTGAAAGTATTCCAGTCGAGAAGAAGACCGGCGACCGAGTAACCGGAGCGACGATGAACAAAACAGGGAGCTTTGAGTTCCGTGCCGAACGCCTCGGTGAGGAATCCACCATCGCCCAAATCATTCGGCTAATCGAGGAAGCGCAGTCATCGAAAGCGCCCATTCAGGGGTTCGCCGATCGCGTATCGGCGTGGTTTGTTCCGGTTGTCATCGTCCTTGCGATCCTCACGTTCGTCCTCTGGTACTTCCTCTTCGCCGCTACACTCAGCTTTGCGCTGATGGCATTCACGGCAGTGATAGTCATTGCCTGTCCCTGTGCCTTGGGTTTGGCAACACCAACGGCGATCATGGTCGGCACGGGCAAAGGTGCTGAACACGGGATTCTCATCAAAGGCGGTGAGCCATTGGAAGCCGCGAGCAATATCGATGTGATCGTGTTCGACAAGACGGGAACGCTCACCAAAGGCAAACCGGTGGTCACGGACTTCATTTCCTACCTTGCATCGTCTCCCGAAGAGGTCATCGGCATCGCTGCCAGCTTAGAGCGATCATCCGAACATCCGCTCGCCGAAGCCATCTATTCGAACGCGAAGGAGAAGGGGATTACGCTCAAGGAAGTCCATGGATTCAAAGCCATCCCCGGTCACGGCATCCAGGGAACGATCGATGGGAAACTGTACTCGATCGGGAATCGGTTACTCATGACGGAGATTGTCCGAAGTTCGATCAAGGATCAGGAAGAAGATCTGATGAGGCTCGAGGAACAAGGTAAGACGGTCATGATTCTGGCTGAAGGGTCGACAATCCTTGGCTTGATCGCCGTTGCGGATACCGTGAAGCCGACGGCACGCGAAGCCATTGCCAGATTGAAACAATATGGATTGGATGTGATGATGATCTCTGGTGATAACTCGAGGACCGCACATGCTATTGCACGCAGCATCGGCATCGAGCATGTATTGGCGGAGGTACTGCCGCAGCACAAAGCGAGCGAGGTGAAAAAGTTGCAGGCAGCAGGCAAGCGCGTCGCCATGGTCGGTGACGGCATCAATGATGCTCCGGCTCTGGCACAGGCTGATCTGGGCATCGCGATGGGTTCGGGAACCGATGTTGCCATGGAAGCCGGCGGCATCGTGATCATCCGTGACGACGTGAACGATGTCGTTACGGCGCTGGATCTTGCACGGGAAACGATGAGCAAGATCAAGCAGAACATGTTCTTCGCGCTCTTCTACAACGTCATCGGTATTCCCATCGCCGCCAGAGTTTTCTTGAGTTCCTTCGGACTCCTCCTGCGTCCCGAGCTCGCAGGACTTGCCATGGCGATGAGCTCGATCTCGGTAGTTTCCAACTCTCTGCTGCTTCGAACATTCAGACCGGGACGCAGGAGCATCGTTTCTTCACTCGCTCCGGTCGTAATGGTGCTGGTGTTTACGGCGTTGTTCTTGGGATTTGCGGGATTAAGTGGAAAGATGTAATCCGTTTACTTGCTCTGCGCATAACCGGGACGCAGCCTCCCGGCTGCGGAAATACTATGAAACGCTACGCATTAATTACCGGCTTTTGTCTTCTTCTCGCTTTTCTCGTCTTCGGCGGAGCCCTCTGGCACGGCTTCTCGATGATCGATGATCCGTACCTCATTTCGCAAAATCTCTTCGTTCGGGGATTGAGTGTCGAGAACCTGCGATACGTCTTCACGCACTTTGACCCGGAGCTGTACATGCCGCTGACGTTCGTCTCGTACCAGCTGGATTACGTTATAGGAGCATTGAATCCGACGATCTTTCACGCAACGAACATTCTCTTGCACGGCATCAATGGGGCATTGCTCATTGCGCTGCTCTGGTTACTTTTCAGGAATCGAACCGCTGCGATCCTGGGCGGCTTGATCTTCCTTGTGCATCCGCTCAATACGGAAGCGGTTGTGTGGGCGGCGGGAAGGAAGGATCTGCTGTCGACGGGATTATTTTTGGGAGCATTGATTGCATACGTGATTCATATATCAGATTGGGGAGCGGGTGTTCCCACCCGCGGCAGATCGTGGTATTGGCTCAGCATCGGATTGTTCCTGCTGGCTCTGATGTCCAAAGCGATGGTCATGACATTCCCGGCAATATTGATTCTGCTCTTGCCCGTTATTGGTAAGCGCAAAGTTACGCTCCGATCAATCATCAGTCTTGGGCCGTACATTCTCCTTTCAATCATTTTCGGCGCCATCGCCTTGATCGGAAAGGAACGCATTGTCCAATCCTCAACGCTCACGCAGACAATCCTCATGGCAGGCAAGAGCACGGTCTTCTACTTGCAAAAGATATTCTGGCCGACCGGACTCACGCCGCTCTACCCCTACCACAATCCCATCGTCATCAGCTCACCGGATTTTTACATTCCCCTCATCGTACTCGGCATCATTGCTGTGGCTGCCATCGTAAGCTTGAAGTGGACGAAGTGGATCGCCGTCGGTCTGGCATTCTTCCTCATCACACTCTCACCGACATTCCTAAACTTCCACAAAGGCACCGTTGCATTCTTCGCCGTCGATCGCTACGCCTATCTGCCGATGATCGGCATTGTGATTTTGATCGCAGGATGTATGGAGCAAATGAGTAGCGGTAAGCGACTAGCGGTAAGCGACAAGCACGTTGCTATCTTTGTTGGCATTTTCATCGTCATCCTTGCATCCCTTTCCTTAATTCAGACAACTACTTGGTCCTCGGATGAAACGCTTCTGACACGATCGTTGCTCCTCTATCCAGATTCCATCCCCGCACGTTTGAGTCTTTCCGTGATTTACAGACAGGAAGGGAGAGTCAATGATGAACGATCGGTACTGGAATCAGGTCTGACGTATAGAGATGATGTCGCATACCGCACCGGACTTGGTTCGATATTCGCCCGCGAAGGAAAGACCGATGAGGCGAGAAAAGAGTATGAGCTGGGGCAGAAACTAGATCCCAGTAATCCCGAGCCTCTGTTCTTCTTGGGTTCACTCGAAGAACAGCTCAACCATCCGGACAAGGCTCTGGAATTGTACAAGCAGGCAATTGCGTTGGATGACAGTTACGTCGCTGCCTACATCAATGCCGGTGCCATCCTCCTCGATCGTGGTGATCTGACTCAGGCGGAAACGATGTTTCGTACCGCGCTTCACTGGAATCCCAGCACTATGGAAGCCAACTACAACCTCTTCGACGTTCTGGAGCGTCAGAAGAAACCGGAGGAAGGATTTCCATTCCTTGTCCGTGCGTACCAGCTGAATCCCGATGATCCGGATATCGGGCTTTCGTATGCGTACAGGTTGATAGATCAGAAGGAGACCAAAGAAGCAGACGCAATACTCAATCATCTACTTTTCATTGATCCTGGCAACAGAGCCGCCCAGAGACTCAAAAGTAGGGCAAAATAATTTCTAGCTTTCTGCCTCTGTTTTGGTAACCGCACTCGATGCTGTAGAAACTACGAGTTGAATCGCATTTGCTGTTGTGGCCGCAGATGAAGCATTTGGATGTGACGATGTAGGAGGCTTAGGTAACTCCTCAGGGCGGACATAAGCACCGATCGTCAGACCTGTTTTGATTCTCATAGTTCCTGACAACTATATTCGATAAATTAAAGTAACGAAATGACATATTTCGTCATCGCAACCCCATCGCCTGATGTACGTCCCTGGCTACGGCATGCGGATGTCCGACGTACTCGATGATCAGCTTGTTCTCGAAATTGAGTGAGCCGTAGTTCAGCAAATATTGAAGGAATCCACGCTTGCAGGCTTCGACAGTCTTGATCTTCTCGAATGACACTTCGGACATCTCCTCCCGTAGGATGATGATGTTTTTGAAGTGGATGACGCGGTGAGTGGTGATGACGTAGTAGCTCGTCGCCTGACCCAGAACCACGAAGAAGAAGCTATGGCACGCTGCAAGCAGGAGAATGAGAGAGATCATGAATGCAAATGTCGCTATCCAATCCGAGCGACCAACCGTGTAGCCAGCGACAATGAGCAGAAAGACCCCGGAAATGGTGAGGAGGATGTAGATGAAGAACGGCAGCACGTAGACCATCCAGTGCTCACTGCGCATCCGGATGAGCCGTTCGCCTTTGGTGAGTGCTACGTCGTACCGCATAGATCAGAAGAACTGTGGACGCAGGAGGAAGAGCAGATCGAATCCGATCGTGATGACGAGAATGCTCACGATGTAGAGAATGAGTAGAA
>CAINWJ010000084.1 GCA_903854455.1 Candidatus Peribacteria bacterium
ACCCCTACACTCCCCGTACCAATGAATACTCTCGGATTTTCGCAGCACGTTATTGATGATGGCGGCAAGAGGGAGCGATGGACGCGAGGGAAGCGCCATGTCTCGTCCTATGGGACGATGCTGATGAATCGGCTCACGGCAGTGCTCGGTCGTCTGCTCCGACAACGCACCGGAGGAGAATGGAGGAAATTCATCATGAAAATTCTTCTCGGCATGACAGCCTTGGTGATCATCGTGCTCACCATCCTCTGGCTGACACTGCCCAACATCGATGATCCTGCGACGATGTTCCCGTCGCAGAGTACTGTGATCCTGGACCGAAACGGCGTGGAGCTCTACCGGCTATTCACGGAGCAGGACCGAACGTACGTCAACGGCGAAGACATCAGTCAATTTATCAAAGATGCCACCATCGCCATCGAGGATGAGCGTTTCCTCTCCCGCAGCAGCTGCTTCGATGTCATCGGTTTCAGCCGCGCGGTCCTAAGCCAGATCGCGCCACGGTACTTCGTTCGTTCCGGCGGCTCGACACTCACGCAGCAGTTCGCCGGCAATGCACTGGTCGGTCGACAGCGATCTGTGCTGCGGAAAGTCCGCGAACTGATGCTCTCGTGTCAGCTGGAACGGAAGTACAAGAAAGATCAGTTGATTGAGCTCTACTTAAACTGGATCCCGTACGGCTCTAACGGCTACGGCATTGAGCAGGCGGCGAAAAATTACTTCGGAGTCAGTGCCAAGAATCTGACGTTGGCTCAATCGGTGACTCTGGCAGCACTGCCGCAACGACCTTCCTACTTCTCGCCATATGGCAAGCACCGCGTGACGATCGTCTCCGATCAGATTCTCAGTAAAATCAAAAACGGAGAAATCACCACTGCCGCACAAATCCCTGATGGAGCAGTGCAGATCGGACTGATCGGACAGTTGGTCGGATCTGGATCGAGTACGGTGTACGTCGGCGGACGGACGGATCAGGTGCTGGCAAACATGCTGGAGCAGAAAAAAATAACCGAAGATCAGCGTACGATTGCGCTGAAAGAATTGCAGGCGATGAAATTTGCACCAGAGCGGCAGAACATCCGCGCGCCGCACTTTGTCCTGTCGGTAGAGAAGCAGGTGGCGGGGTTACTGGGAATCGATCCGGCTGACTCCACGCATCTACTGGAGCAGGGCGGCTTCCGCATCACGACCACACTGGACTGGAACATCCAACAGATCGCAGAGAAAGTCGTTGCTGCACATAGCGCGGATACCTTGAAACGCTTCGGAGCGAACAACATCGCGTTGATGGCGGTGTCCCCGAAGACACGAGAAGTTCTGGCGTACGTCGGCAACACCGATTACAGCGATGAGACGCACGAAGGCAAGATCGACATGGTGACGAGTCCGCGCCAGCCGGGATCCAGCTTCAAGCCTTTCACCTACCTCACGGCATTCGAGAACGGCTACGGACCCGGCTCGGTGCTCTACGACGTACCGACGAAGTTCGGTGAAGATCAACCGCAGAACTACGACGGCACCTTCTGGGGGCTCACAGATATGCGCCATGCGCTGGCGGGTTCCCGGAATGTGCCAGCAGTGAAAGCATTCTTCATGGGTGGCGGCGAGGAAAACGTTCTGTCGCTGGCAGCACGTATGGGGGTGACTGCTCCCACTGTCCAGCGGACCCGGCTGCGCCAGGAGACGCCGGATTTTTCCTACGGATGGCCGCTGGCCATCGGAGCTGCGGAAGTCCCACTCTCCGAGATGGTCACGGGGTATGCGACCATCGCCGACGGAGGCATGGCGCGTCCACTGAGTAGCATCCTCAAGATCACGGACAAGGACGGCAACATCCGCTACCTGCCCAAGGACACGCCTGCCCAGCAGGTGATCGACACTCGTCTGACCGCGCAGATCACCTCGATCCTGAGTGATGTCTCCGCCCGCCCGGCGGACAACCAGTACTGGCAGACCATCCTGACGGTGCCAGGGACGGCAGCCGCGGCGAAGACCGGCACCAGCAACAAGTGTCTGGAGCGTGATAAGCAGAAGCAGTGCACGCTGCGCCGGCCGGAGAGCACATGGACCATGGGCTTCACACCCAACATCATCGCCGGTGTGTGGGTCGGCAATGCGACCAGCCAGTCACTTTTCGAGAAAGCCGATGGTCTCACGACGGCAGCCCCCATCTGGCACGACTTCATGGCAGCGGCTCAGACCAAGATGCCCAGTGCCGTGACGACGTTCATAGAACCCACGGGCCTCTCGCATCCGCTGATCTCACGATTGTCCGGTCAGCTGGCTTCCGCCTGCACGCCGATCGAGTACCGCCGGAGTGATGTCTTCTTGGATGAACGCGTACCGACACTCGACGATCCTGCCTGCGTCCTCCTGAGTGTGGACCGCGTGACCGGCCTGCTCTCGTCACCCGCCTGTCCTGCCGAAGCCGTTGCCGAAGAACCGTTCTTCTCGCCGGAGAGTGAACTCCCGACACGCTGGCCGCTGTGGGAACAGGGCGTGCAGGAATGGGCGAAAAAACAGATGGAGATCTGGTCGGCATCCCCGACGCATTCCGGATCGCAGCTCCCCATGCCGCTGCCTCCGTCGTCGCTCTGCGATCCCACACTGACCCCCGGGCGTGAATCGAAGCCGACTGCTTCTCTCACCTTCCCATTATCCGGTGACTCCGTTCCCTTCCCCGCCTTCAAGCCGCAAGTGACCATGCGCGCCAGCAGTCCCATCACATCGGTGCAGTATGCGTTGGATGGCGTGCCGATCGCAACATTCACAACCTCTCCCTTCAGCGGCATCATCCGCCTGCCGAAGACGCTCAACTTGAGCTCCTCGCACACGCTGAGCGTCACCGTGACCGATACGTACTTCAATACCGCGACGGATCAGGTGACCATCCGCTTCAGCCGTGACGCCAGTGCACCGCTCGTCGAGATCGTGAGTCCGGACGACGGAGCTATCCTCTCCGCCGGGCAGCAGGTGAGCCTGCGTGCGACCGCAGACGCGGCAAGCGGCATCGACCGCGTGCAGTTCTACCTGGACGGCAAGCTCCTCACCACCCGCCGCGACCCGCCATTCGATGTCCTCTTCAATATCACGGGTTCAGGAACACACGTTCTCCGTGCGGTGGGACGGGGAACGGGTGGCGCGGAAGGTGATGATGAGGTGAGGGTGGAGGTGCGGTGATTAATGAATCCAATTAATCAGGATTATGTGGACGATTATTATAAATCTTTTCCCATTGAGATGAACCATTTCCCGAATAAGTACTCATACCGGTTGGGGCTGCTCGCTTTGTCGCTAATTCCCCTCTGCAAACAATGCTTCTTATCCATCCTTTTCCTTCCAATGTCCTACGTGCGATCCGCTCAGCCTGAACGGCTTGCCTCCAACTTACTGCCTCACCAGACAATGTCGCTTGTATATCACCACTTGTTGTATCGACGGCAACGCTAACAGTATTGATCTGGTATTTTTGCAGTGCCTTCTCCACTAATGCTTTCAGTTCTGAATCCCGATCAGTAGTTTCCATACTATTCAAGAGGGAAAGGAAAAATAAGAGCGGATTTTGATTGATTTACAGAAAAAGTCAAATACTTTCATCGCCATAAGATAGTTATATCAATATTGCTGAACTTGTAGCGGGAAAATCATATTTGCCCCAATGACATAGAAACAATGATTGCAGATCCATATTATTCTAGACGTTGAGCTACCCGCCCTATTTTATCGTTGAGCGCGGGGCTGCCGCCCCGCAGGCACAACGACACAATCATCATCACATCGAATCACATGCTATTGAACATCATTCATCGATGTCACATCCCACCGCCCGCTGGCGGAGGACCAATGGTATTCACGTGGATGTTGCACGATGCCCGCACGCACCGGATTCATGTGGATATAATCGAGAACCTTCCATGGTTTGAACGGAAAAACGATGTAGTACCCCCGCTGCCATATCCTGCCGCGCTGGAGCTGCAATGCCACGCCTTTCTTGAAGCTGTTCATGACCGTAGAAATCTTTCCCGGGGATGGGACCGTGATCAGCAGATGACAATGATCGGGCATGATGACAAATCCGAAGAGGAAAAACGGATGTAAGCCCTGGACCCTGTAGAGGGTTTCCACCGCTTCGCGTGCGGCAACCGGATCCTGAAAAATCGGTTCACGATCTGCGATATTCGTGGTCACGAACATGATCGTTCCGCTCTGGACGGTGTGTAGCTGGGACATGGAACCATCGTGGACGAACTCCTGGACGATGCATTGTTATTTTCAATGATTGCGGGGCGGCAGCCCCGCTCTTCGCTGACTGGGAAGCCATCCGATATGTTCCATCGTCAAAAAGAACACCTGCATTACGCGATAACTAAACCATCCACCATTCGCCAAAAACCCCTATTCCTTCGCCGACTTACTGATACTCGCTAGTACCCCACCCTCTCTCATCAATTCCCCCGGCTTCCCTTCGGCTGTGATCTTGCCATTCTCAAAGACGTACACATAATCGAACATCGGTAATAAATGAAGTTTATGAATCGAGGAAATGATGCAGCGATCCGCGAAGCGCTTGAACAAATTTTCGTAGATCGCGCGTTCGTTCACCGGATCCACCGAGCTGGTCGGCTCATCCAGCAGGATGAAATCGCTCGTCTTGGCTGCGAAGATACCGCGGGCGAGTGCGAGGCGCTGCTTCTCGCCACCGCTTAAATTGACACCCTTCTCCGCGATATTCGTCTTGAGTCCCTTCGGTAACCGCGCCACTACCGGAGAAAATTTCGCCAACGCAATATCTTCCAGTAATTCAGCGCGACTCAGCTTCGTATCCACCGTGATGTTGTACTCGATGGTGTTGGCGAAGATCTCCGGCTCCTGTGGGATCAGGGTCACGTGTTGCACCAAATGTTTCAATCCACGTTTTAAGATTTTCCTGTCGCACATCACCCGGACATCACTCGTCACCATCAATCCACGAAGCAGTGCGAGCACCGTGCTCTTGCCGCTGCCGCTCTCGCCGACGAATGCGATCTTGCTCGCACGATTGAGGATGATCGACGGCACAGAGAGCTGCAGCCGTCGCGTGGTCTGCGGCACGGCATCTCCGGGTACGACCGATGCATCCTCGTCTTCCGTGTACGCGAACTTCAGATCTTTGATCTCGATGCGTTGCCAATCGCGCGGCAGTCCATTGACGATAGCGGTGTCCCCGCGTTCCGCACGAAGAATGGACGCGGTCGAGCCGAAGTCGGCGTACTGTTCGATAGTGTCACTGTACTTCCACGCAAACGTGTAGAACGACTCACCGATTTCGCGGAGGTACTGGTAGAGCATGAAGAATGAACCCACCAGCAGCGGATCGTGGTTCCGGATCGCGAGCACTGCGTACCAGGCGATGATGCCCGTCTTCATGACGGCGATGATCACGGAAACGAGGAACCACTTCACCTCATTGATGGCTTGGGTCCGTCTGGCGTACGGGAAGTAATGCGTCATGCGCTTCCAGACCTCAGTCTTGGTGAGCTGCTCCAGTCTCAAGGTGATGACCGTGAAGATATTCGTGACGTAATCATGGAGAGCCGCTGCCACCGAATGTTCGTACTCGTTGATGCGGTCGTACCGCTTGAGGAGGAACGTATCGAAGAGAAACACGATCAGCAGTGCAACGACGCTGACGCCACAGGCCATCGCAGCAGCACCGGGAAAAAGGAGGAACAACGCAACGATCGACGTCGCTCCACGTATCACCATCTCGATGATCTGGAAACCCATGGAGATGAACTGATCCAGCGCACGACTCGACTTGCCAAGCTTGTTGATGGTGCGGCCGGAATGATTGTCGCGGTGCCACTGCACCGGCAGAGCGGTGATGATCCGGTAGACATGATCGCGGTAGGCGCATTTCACTCGAAACGCGATGGATTGTTCCAGAACGCGCGCCGGTCCGTGGAACACCCAGAAGATAATGGAGATGAAGAGCACGAGACCCAGTGATGCAAACAGTTGCCGGAGAGGATCCACCAGTGTCGCAGCATTCTGCACCTGGTTGAGCAGTCGCCCGACCGCATACGGCTCTACCATGCTGATCACGTTGGCAACAATGAATAACATCAAATACAGCACGATCTTCCAGCGGTGACCCGCAGCGTATTTCCAGGTGGCTCGGAGGAGGGTGAGGAAAGCCTTCACAAAAAGTTTGGTAGTTTACTGGTTTACTGGTTTGGATAGTGCATGTTGGATGTCTGAAATCGTTGTTGTCAACGACAATATCTATGATTCATAAAATATAGAAAATTTGGGGAGCAGGATTCCTTCCTGCGGAGAAATGAAATATGCATAAAGAAAATGCTGCAATGCCGCGGGTAGGAAACCCGCTCCCAATTATTCTTGAATCATCCAAATGATGAAATTTATTGGATCACCGCATTCGTATGCACCTCCGACACATCTTCATCTTCCTCCAGAGCCTCGACCAATCCTTCCACTTTCAGCATCGTCGCACCATCCACCGGTGCGGTCTGCTTCGCGACAAATTGCAGTCCGGCAGATTCGATCGTCAATCCTTTCGTCTTCAGGAAATCCCGCACACCAGACCACTTGGTGCCATCCGTCACCACCTGCAAATGCTGATCGGATGCGGAGAAGTCTTCCGCACCGTAATCGATCAGTTCCAACTCGAGCATTTCCAGTGCCGCTGCGTCGCCAATGATGGAACCTAAGCCGGCTTCGTCGTCCCCCACGTCGCTCGCGAGCGACGTGGCGCCGCCGGCAACAACCACACCGCGCCGCTCGAACATCCAGAGCACCGATCCACTCGCTGCCAATCGTCCGCCGCTCTTCCCCAGGATCAGCTTCACGTTGGCAAGTGTCCGGTTCTTGTTATCCGTCAGTGATTCAATGATGAATGCGGAACCACCGGGACCGTACGCTTCGTACGTCACCTCCTGCATCGCCTCACCTTTCAACTCACCGGTGCCTTTCTTGATAGCGCGGTCAATATTGGCATTGGGCACACTCTCGCTCTTCGCTGCATCGATCAGAGTCCGGAGGCGGATGTTGGATGTGACATCGCCGCCACCCTCCCGTGCCGCGATCTCGATCAACCGTGCGTACTTCGTGTAGATCTTGCCGCGACGAGCATCCTGTGCGGTTTTTCGGACCCGGATGTTGGCCCATTTGGAGTGACCGGACATAAGAAAAAGAGGAAGGTTTGGTAGTTTACTGGTTTACTGGTTTGGTAGTTTGATCAGTTGTGGAATCCTTCTGTTGTTTGATGCGTTTCTTGGAAGCATCGACATCTGAAGATCGAAGATATGCCATGAACGAAGCAAGCATTTTACTGATCCTGACAGTGTCGGCGGCAATGTCATCGAACTCCTGCTGGGAGACATATCCTTCGTCGAGGGCATCATACATATGCGCCCTCGTTTCGCCGTTCGATCGCTTGGAGATGCCGAGGAATGCAACGAATTCCGCGACGCTGGAAGCTTCGAACCCCTCGGCGATATTGGCTCCAATGGAACGGACTGAACGGGTGACCTGATCGACAAAAGGATAATCTTTCTTCACGTGTTCACGTTTGCAGATAGCACGGATCTTTCTGGTAAGCACTCGAGCCGATTTCCATGCATCAATTTCTTCAAACGATCGGATTGTTGCCATGCCAAACCAGTAAACCACCAAACCAGTAAACCACCAAACTTACTTTCTATATGCCAGCATCCCCATGAAACGCGCCCTCTCGACAGCGGTCTTCAGCATCTTCTGGTGCTTGAGGCAGAGTCCGGAGTAGTACCGCTTGCGGATGTTCCCGAAGTAATCGATGTACGGCTTGAGTGTCGGGTAGTCCTTGTAATCGAAGTAGCGGACACCGACGCGGTCGAAGGGGCAAACCTTCTTCAGATTCGGGCGCTGCTTGCGCTGCTGCTGCATGTGGTGGGTGGCTTGTGCTGGGGGCATGGGTGGTGGGGTTAGAGCTTGAGGTCAGAATCGGCAATCAGCTTATCGAGTTCCTGCGTAATCTTGGCGGCTTCCATCGGTTTCGCTTTCTCTTCCTTCGGTCGTGTCTCCATGCGCTTGCTGGCACGCTTGGCCTGATCGGTCACGGTCTTCTTCACCTTCTCCTCCTTCTCACGACGACGGACATCAGCCTGCGTCTCGCGGGTCTTGAGCCACTCCTGATACTTTTCTTCATAACTCACAGCCTCGTATCCCTTGGGCGGAATGACGATGAGGTGACGCAGCACGCCCTTTTGGAGGCGAAGCTGATGATCAAACTCACGGATCTTCTCCGGCGGCATCTCTGTGTAATAAATGATGAACTTCGCCTGGTCATGTCCGCCGATCTTGTACGCGAGCCCGCGCTTGGTCCATGGATCCTTATAGAGGAGCTTGGCCTGCGCCTCGACGAAGAGAGCGTCGATCTCCTTGAGGAGTGTGGACTCCTCCTTCTGGTCGAGGATCGGTGAAATAGCCACAGCTACTTCGTAGATGCGGACATCTTCACTGCTTGGAATAAGAGTGGGCATAGGATTCTTGGGTGAAACCCGTCCCGCGAAGGCGGAAGGGGAAATCGAAAGCCCGCGCACTGTACGTGCATCATCGGAAAGGTGTCAAACGAAAAATCTCCCAAATCCTGCTTGACGTCCTTGGGTTCCCTTCCTAGAATGCCCCGGCTGTGAGTCGGTACTCGGAAGAAAGAGTGCCGTGGTTTTGCTCCTTTGTCTTCGGAGCGTTCCCTCACCAGCAAAACGATCATTCACAGCATCGTGTAGCAGAGATTAATTATTTTACGGTCCATTTTCCTTTGGAATTCATCAGGGATGAACATCGCCCTGTATAAATATTTCGATGTTCAAAGCCACCCAGCATCCTTCGCTAGTAAGGGTGCTGGGCAAACATCTTTTCGAAGAGTTTGATCCTGGCTCAGAGTGAACG
>CAINWJ010000085.1 GCA_903854455.1 Candidatus Peribacteria bacterium
GCCTACACTCTTTCCCTACACGACGCTCTTCCGATCTGGCCGTGGCCAGCCAATTTTTGCCCCATGGAGAGATCCTGATCTCGCCCAAAGTATCGCGTTCCCTGCCGTCCTTCGCTCCTTCGAGGAGAGCCCCAGCCACGGTTGCCACGACATGGTTGTACTGTTGTCGTTGTGCCTGCAGAATGAGGGAGTCGCTGATGCCGATGGCATTACCATCACGTCTGCCACCGAGGGTCGGTCTATGATGATCCGGCCATGTATCGATCCATGATTGTATTACGTTCTCGATCGCTTGCCGGGTTATTTCGTTTTTCTCTCGCATGATAAATATATAATATCATTAAATAGCATTTAGTCAATACACTGGAGCCTCTTCAATCTCGCGTGGGAGCGGAGTCAGGAATATAACAAGAAACGAAAAGGATAATGTTCGTTTATTGAGATGCATGTGTAGCAGGAAGGAATCCTGCTCCCCAAACTAAAAAGTGGAGCATCTCAAACTTTAAATAGGGGAGCGGGTTTCCCTGCCCTTCAGAAGCCCCGCAGGGCGAAGGAGGGCTACCCGCGGGACAGCAAGAAAATATTCATGCCTCCCCCGCCATCTCAATCTCCTTCGGTCCATCCTTCACAATTGCCTTGATCCTCCGCACACCCGCCGAACTACTTTCTTCCTTCTGGATCTTGAAGCTGCCGAGCATGCCGGTGCGGGCTACGTGCGGACCTCCGCAGATTTCTTTTGAGAATGCGCCCATGGAGTACACCTTCACTTTCTCGCCGTACTTACTCTCGAAGACACCGATGGCTTTGTCTGCTTTGGCTTCATCGACAGTCATCAACTGGTAGCTCACGGGTGCATCGGCTTTGATGGCTTCATTGACCAAATCCTCGACCTTCTGGATTTGCTCCTTGGTCATCTTGTCCGGATGCGAGAAGTCGAACCGCAGCCGCTCCGCGGTGATGTTGGATCCCTTCTGCCACACATGATCTCCCAGAACTTTGCGCAGCGCGGCATTCAGAAGATGGGTCGCCGTGTGCAGCTTGGTCGTCTCCGCCGACTGATCAGCCAGCCCTCCGGCAAAGCGTTTCTCCGCACCCGCACGACTCTTCTGCTGATGGAGCTCGAAGGCATTCTTGAATCCCTCCTCATCGATGGAAATGCCTTGCTCCTGCGCCATTTCCCGCGTCAGCTCAATCGGGAAACCGTACGTGTCGTAGAGGTGGAAGGCGTCGAGACCGGAGATTTCTTTCCCGCTCAACTGATCCATCATTTTCTGGAAGTGCTTCGTACCATCCTGCAGCGTTTTCAAAAAGATTTCCTCCTCCCGGTTGAGGGTTTCGATGATGGCAGACTGCTGGGACTTGAGCTTGTCGTAGAAATTGCCGTACTGATCGATCACAGTATTTGCGACGCCGGAGCAGAATCCGGGCCCCTGGATGGCACCCAGTTTGCGCGCGGCGCGGATGGCACGACGGATGATTCTGCGCAGCACGTAGCCGCGATCGACGTTCGATGGACGGACGCCATCGGCAATCATGAATGTCGCGGCTTTCAGGTGATCGACGACGATGCGGATGTCACGAATGGTTTGTTTTCCGGATAAATCATCACTGACTGATCGTACTTTCTCGAAGATCGGCTTCATCGCATCGGTGTCATAGACGCTCTCCACTCCCTGCAGGACGACCGCCACACGATCGAGGCCCATGCCGGTATCCACGTTCTGCTGTTTGAACGGTGTGAAGGTTCCATCCTCGTTTTTGTTGTACTGCATGAACACGTCGTTCCAGATTTCCATCCACTCGCTATCATGGGTTTTCGGGTTGCCAGAGGGTTCGCCAGCGCCAACCCAGTAGAACATTTCCGTGTCCGGTCCGCAGGGTCCGGTCTTACCTGCGGGTCCCCACCAGTTATTTTTCTTCGGCAGGAATGCGATGCGTTCAGGAGCGATGCCCATCCTCTGCCAGTGTGCTGCGG
Source organism: Candidatus Peribacteria bacterium (assembly GCA_903854455.1). Classification (GTDB taxonomy): domain Bacteria; phylum Patescibacteriota; class Gracilibacteria; order Peribacterales; family Peribacteraceae; genus CAINWJ01. Next base: position 1,976 of record CAINWJ010000085.1, read on the forward strand.
ATTCCTCGTCTTTCGGTGCGTCCTTGTCGCCTTCGAAGCACGAAACGGCAAGCCGCGAGACCGGGATGCCGAGGATCTTTGTCAGGAACTCGAAGCTCATCTCGATGGCTTCCTTCTTGAAATAATCACCGAGGCTCCAGTTCCCGAGCATCTCGAAGCACGTTAAGTGGCTGGCATCTCCCACTTCATCGATGTCCTGTGTGCGCACGCAGAGCTGCACGTCGACCAATCTGTTTCCTTGCGGATGCTTCTCGCCCATGAGGTAGGGGACGAGCGGGTGCATTCCGGCTGTCGTGAACAGCACGGTCGGATCATTCTCCGGAACCAGCGATGCGCCCGAGATCACGGCATGACCCTTGGACTGAAAGAAGTCCAGGTAGGCTTGGCGGATGTCGGACGTCGTGCGTGGAGGCATGCGGAGGGATAGAAGGTGGACACATGGTACTGGAGACGGGGATCGAATTCGAGAGACAGTCTGGAACCGTGATGAGAAGGATTAAAGGATTGCCATGATTTCTGCCAGCACTCCAGGTTTAAGGTAATCCTCCCATCGTGCGGATCATGGTCCCAGCCAATTTGACAAAAATCAAAAAATAAATAGAATACATTTTCCTATGGCCTGGGATATTATCAGACTACCGGATCCTCCCTGTATCCCAGGGCTGGTTGGTTGTGATGAAGGTACGACAATCGATGGATCACTCGATCAGCCCTTGACCTCGCTCGGATCGGGCGGATATCCATCACTGGGAGCGGGAGGTATTTCCAGTTCTTCCTCATCCTCTGCGGCTAATAGCAGTACCACATCGTCGAGTGGGTATTCCTGGAACAGCCGGATCAGCCGGAGCAGGGAAGCCATCGCGCAGTATGTCCTCACGGCGAAGAACAAGGGGACGGAATTTCTGCAGGGAGTGAAGATCTGGCATGGTCCGCTCCCCTTCGGTGCGACATTCGATGCTTCCCGCAGCAGCTCGGGCTGCGTGCAGGATGGTGCATCCGTTGTCTGTACAGCCGATCTGGCTGCGGGTGCGATGAAGGATTTTACGCTGTCCTATCGGGTCTCCAGCTCGGTCAGTTGTGCCATTGCCCGTGTTCTTCAGAAGGCGACTATCGCCGCGCGTCAGCTCACGGGAAATGCGAATGATCAGGTCTCCGTCTCAGTGCAGTGTTCCATGCTGGCATCCGATGCACCGGCTACGGTTGTGCAATCAAACGACAGCGCCTCATTGATAGCGAGCGGAGGTGCAACATCAGCCTCCATGGAGGGAGATGGTGCGTATCAGGAGTCCATCCAAACAGGGAGCAAATGCATTCCCGGTTACAAGGGAAAAGGCGGATGTCCGGAGGCACCGCGGACAGGAGCAGCAACAGCTTTCTTCACTGCTCAAGTGACGGATTCGAGCATGATGAAACCGTACATCCATCCGCAGGAAATTTCTTCGTATCCAGGTCTCTGGATTCCAATGGTAAGTGCAATTGTCATCATGGCATTTGCATGGAGCATGCGAAGAATATTGGTACAAAACTAAATGAGAATCTGAAGCCAAAATCGCCATATTTGAGAAAGGGTCTTTTACCAGTTGACATCTTATGCTTTTGGTATATCATTCTCCCCTTTTATTCCCAACTTTCGTTATGCGCGCAAAGCAACTCCTTGCCTCGATCAACCTGTTCTGCCTCGTAACGGCGCAGGTCTCTTTGCCGGTCATCGGAACCTACATGGTACCTCCGGCGAGTGCCCAGAGTCAGGGTGAGTTCGCTCCCGTCACAAGTGACGTGACGGATGCCGCTCCTATCGTCATCGAAGATCAGATCCCTCAGCCTGCGCCTGCTCCGATCGTGGAGCCTGCTCCCGCTCCTGAGCCAGCACCGGTCGTTGATGTCATTCCTGTTTCACAGCCTTCACCGGTCACAGAGATTGCTCCTGCCGCTCAGCCAACTCCCGTCGCAGATCCCGTCGTCACTACGTCAGTTCAGGAGACCCAGCCCGCTCCGGCTATCCAGGCCGCTCCCGTTGCCGAGGGGGAAGCAGCCGCTCCTTCCGACGATCAGAGTGATATTTCTCTGTCAATGAGTGCAGTTGCACCAATGTCGGTAGCAGTATCTGCCCAAGCTCAAGAGCGTTCGTGGTATGCCGATATTTCGGGCATTCGGGCTTTCTATAATCAGAGAGCTGCGGAGCGTGGTTATACCCAGATTTCCACAGCATGGAATGGTCAGGGGATGGTGAGTAATGATGCCGTGACGGCTGCCAAGATTTGTGAATTGGCTGGATACACAAATGTTGTGTCGAGAAGTTGTAGTGAAAATGGAACGAGCGGTCGATGTAATTTCACAAGTTGTGGTGACAATACGATTGGAGTCTGGAATGCGTCAGCTAACAACATGAGTATCGTGAATGCTTGTGGTTATACCTGGCTGGCAAGCCTTACGTGCAACAATCCGATTATTACTCCACGCTGTGGCGACGGCATCGTCAACGGCAATGACGTTTGTGACGAAGGTGATGCGGTCAATGGCACTGCAGGTCACTGTAATGCGACGTGTTCCGGGCAAGTCCCCCCCAATAATTACTGTCCCACTGGATCGACAGAAACCCAGCGACTGAATTCCGTCAGCGTCAGCGCTCTCCGTGGAACCGGAGATCCCGTCCAGACTCTCACCAATCTGCAGGCAGGACAGATTGTTACCGTCAGCAATGTGACAGGTGATTATTCGTATTGGAATGATGCTGGCGCTCCTCGCATTTCATGCGCAACCGGCATGCCTCTGACTTGCATTCCTGGTACTGGTGCGTGTCGTGATTCAGGTAACAATGGCTTCCTCTCTGGTGCGTTCTACAATGGTCACAGCCGCATTTCGGAGTTCTACCCCATCACCAATTTCAGTGCTCAGGCAGGTGGAATGATTGTTCCAAATCATGCGACAGCACTCAAGTTCGCGTTCCCGGACGATCATCAGCATGACAACTCCGGCACCTGCACGTTCACTGTATCCAGTAACATCTGCACTCCCACCTGCAATGACACCATCGACAACAACGGCAACGTCGTGAACAACTGCGCCGATCCCGTCTGTCACACCGATGGCATGGTTCATCCAGGCAATACTTCTCTCACCTGCAACACGAATGGTAATGAGGGAACCTACATTCCTTCTTGTGGTGACGGCTTGAGATTTGGCACTGAAATCTGCGACGAAGGCGATCCAGCCAAGGGCGGACTCAACGGTACTGCCGGTCAC
>CAINWJ010000086.1 GCA_903854455.1 Candidatus Peribacteria bacterium
TCAGCGCAAAGAATCCGGATGTGCCCTGGAAATCCTACTCAGAGGCAATGGATGATTTTCAGCTGGAGAAAGCTATCGGAGCGTGCATGGAATTCGTGAGTGGTGCGAATCAAGCATTCAACGAACTGAAGCCGTGGGAGAAGAAAGGAGAGGAGCGCCTGGGTATTCTGTCCGATTTCGCCGAGCGCCTCCGCCATATCGCTCAGATGCTCCTGCCATTCATCCCGACCACTGCTCAGAAAATCAGCCGGCAGCTCAATGTTCCGTATGCGGACAAGATGCTGGAGAAAGATTTTGTGATCACTGATGAAATGAAGAAGTGGGGCGGGATCAAAGAATGGAAGACTGTCGGGGAACCGGAGATTTTGTTCAAGCCATTGGAGAAATAATTTTTTGGATAACTCGATTACATAGATTTATTCCTCATGCTCCGCAGCCAGGAATGGCTGCTCCCTATACATAATTATTTGGAGCGCCCGTTCCCGGGCGCGGCAAACATCAATCCTTTTGACTGATCCCAGTCAACAAATCAACAATCTCTTTTTCTCTCTCCATTCCCATCAACCTCACCCTCAGCTCTTTCGCACCTGCAAATCCCTGCACATACCCGCTCCAATTTTTGCGCATCTCCAGAACCCCCGTCCGCTCCCCTTTCAACTGACAACAGAGATGTAAATGTTCAAGAATAATGGGGATTTTTTCACGTAAAGATCGTGGTTTCATAGTGCTCCCCTCCCCATCGGGGGTGGGGGCACAGAGTGCATCGATCACCTCCTGAAAAATCCAGGGATTGCCCATGCATCCCCTGCCGATGAGGATGCCATCCAGGTTGCCAAGTTTTGCTAGTGCATCCGCTCCACTCTGAATGTCACCATTGCCGAGAATCGGAACGTTCGGCAGCGCATTCTTTAGTGCATAGATCGGTTCCCATCTGGCTTTTCCGGTGAATTTCTCCTTGTACGTTCTACCATGAATTGCGATTGCCGACGCTCCGGCATCGACGAGACCTGAAACAAATGGAATGAGTGTCTCATCCGTATCCCAGCCGAGTCTCGTCTTCACGCTCACCGGGATCTTCACGGCACGAACGACAGATCGAACCAGCTCCTGAGCGAGTTCAGGTTTCTGAATCAACGCGGAACCGTAGCAGGAGGAGACGATTTTGGCAGCGGGACAACCCATATTGATGTCGATGCCATCCACGCCAAGTGCCTCGATCTCTTTGCACGCTTCCACGAGAATGGAAGGATCCGCACCGAAGACCTGCACGATGACAGGACGTTCAAGCGTTGAATCAAATTCAAGCATCGCACGCGTCTTCGTAGATCCATGTGCCATGGCATTGGTGCTGACGAATTCGGTGTAGAGCAATGTCTCCGGCGCGAGCTTCTTGATGATTCTGCGGAACGCACTGTCCGTGACACCAGCCATGGGGGCGAGTGCGACGATGGGGCGCTTGATAGAATTCCAGGAGAATGTCATGAGTGGATATCGTACAGAGAAACCAGAAGATTCAGAAGAACCAGAGGAACCAGAAGATTGTTTCCTTTTGATACCCAGACGGTTCCTCTGATTCTTCTGGTTCCTCTCCATCCTCTGGTTCCTCCCCGTAATCATCCCTTGTACTGACCTTCGTTCCATGATGAACGATGTTTACGTTTCCGCAGCGCAAGCGCATAATCCAGCCAATGTACACATTGATGAGACTCTTCATCGTTGCGACAGCAAAAGCCCAGGACTTAGGACCGCCTCCGGGTGCCTGTGATTCATTCTGGAAAACAATTGATGGCAAGAGCGGCGGGTTCGGTGCAAAAGCCGGAGCGGGGTTCGACTGTATCCGCGAGTACAGCATGCAGTTCGCCTACATCATCATCGGATTCACCGCCTCCATCTCGCTCATCGTCCTTATGTTGAGCGGCTTCCGTTACATGATCGGTCCTGTGTTACCGGGAGGAAGTTCGGAGGGAGCGAAGAAAGGAATTACCGGAGCACTCGTCGGCATTACGATCTCGCTCCTTGCATATGCGATCGTCGATACCATCGTTTACTACTTAACCAAATGATTCTATGGCAAAAAAATCCACGTCAACGGCGGATTCCTTCAAGTCCATTCAGATCCTTAGTGCGAAAGCACAATCACTGTGGACGAAGGCCAAAGAACGGATGCAGAACCACCATGCTGGAGAGCCCTCTGAACCGACCTCATTGCCATCGAGTCGGAAGAATACTGTCCGGGTCGATATCTCCGCGATCACAGCTGCCAAACTTACCTGCACCATTATCCTGGTACTCTCCATTGCATGGTTTCTGATCGCCATCCGTGATTCGCTCCTCATTCTCTTCCTCTCCTTCTTCCTCGCAATCATCATCGACTACAACGTCCGGTGGCTGGAAAAGTGGAGGGTCCCGCGGAGCGTCGCTGTCTGGCTCATCTACCTGATCTTCCTCTCCGTCGTCATCTTCCTGATCGCCTCCCTCATTCCGATCGTCTCCGCTCAGGTGCAGGAAATCGCTCGGTATATCAATAGCCAAGCTGATTCTTTCCTGCTCAATCCGAACGTCCATCTTCCCATCGTTCCGGAATCGGTGAATGAGAGACTGACGGTGATCGTACAGAACATCCTGCAGAATCTGGGGATCAAAGATCGCGCCTCGGCCCTGCTGCAGTTCGGTCAGAATCTTTCGACTGTGGCAGAAAGTTCTCTTGGTTTTGCTGCCCAGCTGGCAGGATCGGTGTTCAACTTCATCGTGAATCTCATCCTGATCCTGTTCCTCGCCTTCTTCATCCAGCTGGAACGGGAGAAGATCATCGACTTCATCCGGTCAATCCTGTCACCTGGCTACCGGAGTTACTACGATGCCAAAGCGGATGCCATCTACCAGAAGATGTCGCAATGGTTCCGTGGACAGCTCATTCTGTGCTTCTCCATCGGCATTCTGGTATTCACTGCACTAAAGATCCTCGGCATGCCGTACGCGCTGACTCTCGCCCTCCTGGCTGGCTTCACGGAATTCATCCCCTATGCCGGTCCCATCATCGGTGCCATTCCCGCCGTCATCATCGCCTTCGCACAGCTCGGGTTCGTCTGGGGTCTGGTCGTTGCCGGTGTCTTCTACATCATCCAGTTGTCGGAGAATAACGTACTGGTTCCCATGATCATGAAACACTCCGTTGGTCTCTCCCCGATTTCCATCATGTTCGGCATGCTCGTCGGCGTGAGCTTCCCGCAGGTGATCCATCCCGTCATCGGCATTATCCTCGCCGTTCCGACAGCTGCCGTGATCACGATCTTCGTGCAGGATTTCTACACATTGAGGCGGAGGAAATAGGAGGACTTCCCCCATCCTCATTCCTTCCCCCGGTGGGGGAAGGATGCCTTGCTTTGATGCATGCTTCGAAATCAGATTCCCCTCACCCGTCGGGGGAGGGGCGAGGGGTGGGGGCAAAAAGGCAATGTTAAGATCACCAAACATATTTTCTCTCAAATCCACTCTCCAAAAAAGGCAATAGTACTTTCAACACGGCAATCTAATTTCATGGTACGATATGCGATCAAGAACTGATCTGGCACTCCACCTATGAGAGTGCTAATCTCATCCCACTCCCACACTCCGGTATGCACCCATTCGATCGATTCACACCCAATGCCAAGCTGGCTCTCCAGCTCGCAGAGCAAGAGGCGAAGAATATGAAAGCCCCTGCCATCGGTACCGAACACCTTCTTCTAGGTCTCCTCGGAATCCCGAAGTCACTTGGGTTCTCCATACTGACCGGAGCCGGGATCACGCACGAGAACGTCAGAATCCTGCTCAAGGCCAACAAAGCGTCTGAAGAGGAAGGGACGAGCGTCAAGCACGGTCTTACACTCGCTCTCAACACGGTCATCGAACAGAGTGTGCTCATCGCTCATAAGTTCCGGCATGCGACCATCGGAACCGAGCACCTCCTCTATGCACTCATCGGCAATGGCAAGAATGCGGCCACCGCCATCCTGGAGAGCATGCAGCTCAATCCGGAGGATCTGAAGGTGCACATCGAAGAAATGTTCGGACAGATCAATAACTTCCGTAGTCAGCACCGCAATCTGGAATCATCGCTTGAATCCTTCTTCCACGGATTGCAGGGAGCTCTTGCAGGCATGCAGCAACCCCATCCTACCGAGCCTGAGAACCTCCGCCGCCGCAAGACGGAAGGCAAGAGCAAGACACCTGTCCTCGACTACTTCACGGAAGACATGACGAAGAAAGCCACGGAGAAGAAGCTGGATCCGGTCATCGGTCGTGACAAGGAAATCGAACGGCTGATCCACATCCTAAACCGCAAGACGAAGAACAATCCGATCCTCATCGGAGAATCCGGAGTCGGCAAGACAGCCATCGTTGAAGGTCTGGCGCAGCGGATTGCAGATGGAAAAGTCCCGGCCAGCCTCCATGGACGCCGTGTGTTGCAGCTCAACATGGGCTCGCTCGTCGCAGGGACGAAATATCGCGGTGAGTTCGAGCAGCGGTTCGACGACATCATCAAGGAAGCGACGGAGAGCAAGGGCGAGATCATCCTGTTCATCGATGAAATCCACACAGTCGTGGGATCCGGTGCTGCCGAAGGATCGCTGGATGCGGCAAATATCTTGAAGCCGGCACTCAGCCGCGCAGCACTCCAGGTCGTCGGTGCGACAACCACGGACGAGTACCGCAAGAGTGTAGAGAAAGATCGCGCACTGGAACGCAGGTTCCAGTCCATCATGGTCGAAGAGCCGTCGCTGGAGGACGCAGTGAAGATCCTGCAGGGAATCCGCAAGTCATTCGAGCGCTTCCACAAACTCACGATCTCGGACGAAGCCATCGATGCCGCGGTGAAGCTGAGCAAGCGGTACCTAACCGAACGCTTCCTGCCGGACAAAGCCATCGACGTGCTGGACGAAGCTGCCGCCGGCAA
>CAINWJ010000087.1 GCA_903854455.1 Candidatus Peribacteria bacterium
TATAATAATATTGTTTCATTTAATTTTTTTTAGTCAATAGTGCAGCAAGCTGATTGTTTCCCTAGGATAGCGCCACTCCTTTCCCCTCTCTCATGGACCGCACCCTCATCCTCCTCAAGCCCGACAGCATCAAAGGCAAGTTCTGCGGCAAAGTGATCTCACGCTTCGAAGAGGCAGGCTTTTTGATTCGCGGCTGCAAGATGATGAAGCTGGATGCCAAGATCCTCCGTGAGCACTACGCCCACGTTGCCGATAAGCCGTTCTACCCGGAGATCGAGAAGTTCATGTCCTCTACTCCGGTCCTCGCAATGGTGATCGAGGCAGAGAACGCCGTCGACAAAGTCCGCGACATGCTCGGTGTAACGGACAGCAAGAAGGCAGCAGCGGGGACCCTGCGTGCCATGTTCGGCACCGACGTGATGGTCAATGTGGCTCATGCCTCCGATTCCAAGGAAACCGCAGCGAAGGAGGTGGTGAGGTTCTTTAAGAAGGAGGAGTTGTTCGAATATTGAGATTGTTGTTGAGCCGCCGCAGCCGGGAACGGCTGCTTCTTTTAATATATAAATGAAAATGGAGCGCCCGTTCTCGGGCGCGTCACAGGTAGATCAAATCTTCACCGCCCCACTCCCCGTCTTCGCCCCTTCCATCACCTTGTGCTGGAGCAGCCACACTCTGGCGGCATCCAGCTGGGGATCTTTGCCCTCGTGGAACTGATCGAGCGTGCGGTCGATGACGATGTCCGGTGTCACGCCCTTCTTGCCGAGATCATGTCCGGCAGGTGTCAGCCAGCGAGCCACGGTCACGCGGAGCATGGAACCACCGGGGAGCTCCAGCACCTCCTGCACCGTCCCCTTCCCGAAGCTCTGCACACCGATGATCGTTGCGCGCTTGGTATCCTGCAGGGCACCGGCGGTGATCTCGGATGCACTGGCGGATCCGCCATTGATGAGCACGACCATGGGAATATCCGGGAGCAGTGGATCACCGTGAACGGCATGCACTTCCGGCGCACTGTTGCGACGATCGACCGTGACAACCGTTCCGGATTTGAGGAAGAACGACACCAGATCCACCGCGCCATCCAGGTAGCCGCCGCCGTTGTACCGGAGATCGAGCACCAATCCCTTCACATGTTCTGACGGCACAGCGTCCAGCGCCGCTCGCAGCTCCTGAATGGAGGAATCACCGAACTGATTCAGCTTCACCAGAGCGATCGCACCGGAACCCTCGCCGACGACTTTGGATTCCACACTCGGCACGTGGATACTCTCGCGGGTGAGAGTGACGATCACGGGCTTCTCCGACGGCGGACGAATGTACGTGAGCGTCACGGTCGTTCCCTTGGGACCGCGAATCATCTTCACGACTTGATCGAGCTGCATGCCACTCACATCCGTCGCATTGACGGCGGTGATGATGTCTTTGGGTTGCAGTCCGGCACGCTCCGCAGGGGAATTCTTGAGCGGCTCCACAACGGTCACCTTGCCGCTGATCTGATCGAGCTGGGCTCCGATGCCCTCCAGCGTCCCACTCATGCTGTCCTCGAACGCTTTCGTGTCTTTGGGAGTCATGAACACCGTGTACGGATCGCCGACCGCGTCGACCATCCCGCCCACCGCACCGAAGACCATCTGATCGGCGGCGAGTTTGTCCGGCATCAGGTAATGCTTCTGCATCAATCTCCAAACACTCCAGAGGAGGGAGATATCAACAGCCTTCTCCGGATCTCCACTCACCACTTTCCCGCTCCCGGTCTGCGTGAAGAGCTCTTGGATCTTGCTGCGCTCCACCGCGAGCTGACGCGTCTGGTAACTGGTCCCAAGCCCGAATCCGAGGCCAAGAGCAACGATCGGAAGAAGAATGAAGGTGATGATGCGGAGTTGTTTCATAAGAAGTTGCGGGAGCTGAGGATATACTGTCGGCATGAAAGCTAGAAGACAATCCCGTTCGGTTGCCAAGATAAAGAATGTCCGGCGAAAATCCACGGCAAAAAAGATCCAGAGAAATCTAATCGATCCGTCGATGCCGATGATGGAAATCATCAGCCTCCATCCGTTCGCGGCCGATGTTCTAGCAGGCTATGGACTCGCTTGCGCCAACTGTGCACTGGGAGGATTCGAATCGCTCGAGGAGGGATGGAGCATCCACGGTCTGCCGGAGGAGGAACTGCAGAATCTCCTGCAGGATCTGAATGATCTGTTGTCGGGGAAGGCTCATACCGCGGGAAGCATCCCGCTTCCAAAGGATAGCTATCTGACGCTCACGGGTTCCGCGGCGATGGCACTGCAGAATGTTGCACGGGAAAGCAAAAAAACCATCTGCATGCTGCGGGTGATGGCGGACGGTCACGGCGGATACTGCCTGGAATTTACCGAGGAGAAGAAGCCAACCGATGTTCAGGCTTCGCATCCCAGCGCGCCTTCGGTGTCGCTCGTCGCGGATCCGAAGCTACTGAGGAGCATGGGTGGTGCGACGGTGGATTACCGGGAAGGGAGATTTAAATTGGATATTGGGAAGCAGAGGATGCACAGAAAGCACGGAA
>CAINWJ010000088.1 GCA_903854455.1 Candidatus Peribacteria bacterium
ATCTCTCATTGCAGAACATCGCTACACTCCTCAACCATATCTACGGCTTCTACAAGTCCAAGCAGACACCGGATGCCTGTCCGCAACTCGCGACGATGATCGAGCAGCTGTGGGAAATGAAGCAACGGATCGAGGTTCACGCCGACGTATTCAAATTCTAATCCTTTTACCAACACACACATGGGTGCCACTCCGGGAAAAGTACAGAAGATTGAAATCAATGCCGAGAAGCTAAATAATCGCCTTCAGAAGGATTTTCCGATCCCAAGCGGAGAGAGGGAATATGACAATGCTCCTGGAAGCATTCTCGATGACCTCAAGAGCACACTGGAGGCAGCAAAGAAAGGACCGGCTGAATCAATTGCCGCTGTCGTTAAACTATTGAAGGGGAAAGTGAAAGATATTGAAAAGTTTGGTAGAGATAATCTGAAAACGATAGAAGCTCCAGGGCTTCCTCGCGATACCTATCTTGCCAAGCACGATAACGTCAACCGGCGCCTGGAATTAGCGCAGATTCTTGCTGCCTGATCCAAAAAACTCGCGGATCCCGCCTCCACCACGTCATGTGCCGCTTGGCATACGCACGGGTTTTCTTCGCAATGATCTTCAATAGATCATCAGACATTCCTTGGTTTCTTTGGTTTCTTTGGTTTCCCATATTTCTTTCACATCCCAAATACTCTGCAATCTCCCTATACCCAATGCTCCTCATCCCCGGATCCTCCTGCGTATATCCACGATCCAACAGACCCTGAACTTCATCAATCCATCCGGATTCGATCATCTCCTTTGTCCTGCGATTGATGCGATCGTTCAATTCCTCACGCGGAACATCCATCCCGAACATCAGGAGATCATACAATGACTTCTTGGCATTCTTCTGGGCTGACTTCGGCTTACCGGTCTGCTCGTAGATTTCCAATGCACGGAGAACGTAGACCTTGTTTTCCCGAGGAATGGATGATGCGGACAGCGGATCGATCTCCATCAAACGGCGATGCAAGGTCACACCCTGATCTATGTCATATTCGCTGCTCAATCGTTTCCGGAGAACCGGTTCGGTCGGGAGTGGCAGAAGTCCGTCGACGATCGACGAAACGTACAACATCGATCCACCCACCATCACCGGAACATTGCCCCGCGCGATGATTTGATCAATCAACGATCCAGCCTTCTCCTGGAACCACGCGATGGAACACGGCTCGTGGGGATCAAGAATGGATAAGAGATGATGCGGAACACCCTGCATGTCCTTCTCCGTAATCTTCGCTGTTCCGATGTCCATGAACTGATAGAACTGCCGCGAATCCGCGTTGATGATCTCCGCAGTTCGTCCGCAGTGATCGCACAGATCCTGAACCAATTGAATGGAAAACGCCGTCTTGCCGCTCGCCGTCGGTCCGATCACGGCGATGAGAGGGCGACTCGGAGACCCACTCAGAAAATCCTCTGCGATTTGCACAGGATTTTTCGCCTCTGGATGCGAAGAAGTAAGCATGATAAGTAAACTATTCTTAGTACAATCCAACAACAATCATACACAATGAACACTGACCACTTTCCTGCAAATACGATATACTGTCCATATAAAAGAAATATAATTTTCAATTTTCCATTATCAATTTTCAATTTTCCTTATGCATCCTTCCATTCAGTCGATCGCTCAGGGCATCTCCCGCGGTCATATCACGCCACAGAACAACGTCCTCATTCCCACCGTCATCGAGAAAACGCCGATGGGAGAGCGCGCATACGACATCTACTCACGGCTGCTCGAGGAGCGGATCGTCTTCCTGGGTACGCCCATCAATGATGCGGTAGCCAATACCGTCATCGCCCAGCTCCTATTTCTGGAGAAGCAGGATCCGAAGAAGGACATCATCTTCTACGTCAATTCCCCGGGCGGACAGGTCAGCTCGACGCTTGCCATGTACGACACAATGCAGCTCATCCAGCCGGATGTTTCCACCGTCTGTCTCGGCATGGCTGCCTCGGGTGGCGCCATCATCCTCATGGGTGGAGCCAAAGGAAAGCGCTTCGCACTCCCCCACTCCGAGATCATGATCCACCAGCCGCTCGGCGGCACGGAGGGTCAGGCAACCGACATCGCCATTCACGCCGATCACATCATCAAGACCAAGGACATGCTGAATGAAATGATCGCCAAGCACTCCGGTCAGAAGCTCGCGAAAGTGAAGATCGACACCGAGCGTGACAAGTTCCTGACAGCGGAAGAGTCATTGGCGTACGGGTTGATTGATAAGATTATCGTCAAGAAGAATTCGCTGTAATAATAAAAGAATCAGAAGAAACAGAGGAACCAGAAGAACCAGAAGAGGCTTGAAAGCAATAATCCTCTGGTTCCTTTGGTTCTTCTTACTCTTTTGGTTCTTCCGGTTCATCCGGCGCCGTCTTCAACGCAATCACGAATGCCAGTAGCCAGACAAAAGCAGGATAGGAAGCCGTAAGCATGTCGGGGAGCGGCAGACCGGTCATGACCGTCTTCAGAACCAATCCGAATGGAACAGATGCCAGAGCTAATCCTCCTGTCCATGCAGCCAGTACCAAGTACCGCCCGACGATGAGGAAGACGCCACCGAAGATCAGGAGTGCCGGCAGGAGAAATGCCCACACCGTTCCGAGGAAACTGATGGCACCGAGACCGTCCGTGACCAGTGCGGTGAACGGAGCGAAGTCACGGTATGCGGCGATGCCGATGCAAACCATCGTCGCACCCAGTGCGAAACGGAGAGTGAAGTTGCCGGCGCGGACAGCGGAGACGGAAGCCATGAATTTAGTGAGTAGAGTGGGAAGAGCAGCAGGAAGAAGCTGAAGAGGAGGCACATCCACCGGAGCACTTGGACATTTTCTTGATGACGAAGAACAGGATGAGAAGCACTGATGCACTCTGAATCGAGCCGCCCAGCATACCAACTATTCTCTGATCAGTGTTCACGAGAATACCGAGACCAGCCCAACTAATGATGCCGCTCAATGCCACGAGAATACACACCTTGCTTATCGGGCAAAATAACTTCATAGCAAAAAGGATGCCTCCAGCTATCATTAGTGCAGGTACAACGTATGCAAAAGCTGCCACAACACCTGCTAATGCTGGAAATGCTACGAAAGGCTCCTGTGCATATTGAACAAAATTACTGAGTGTGCGGAAATGGTTGACGCCATACCCAAGAAGAACCATGCCAAAAGCAATACGCGGAAACCACACGGCGTAACGGGACGGACACATCCGTGGAACGGAAGAAGTAGAGCAGCAACTCATAGGAAGAGGTGGGAAAGGAGGCGAATTATTGCACGAAGTAATAGTTATTGAGACTTATTTTTGATTTTGTCAATTTGAATCTCGCAACCACGATTCGGGATATCACAGACTGCCCGCATAATCAGCGGGATGTTTGAGCTACACCGAACAACAAAGAGCGGCCGAAGTGGAATCATCATGACAAAGCATGGTCCAATCCCCACCCCTGTCTTCATGCCCGTTGCCACAGCAGGAGCCATGAAGGGCATTTCACTCGAGGATCTGGAGGCGATGGGTGCCGACATGCTCCTCAGCAATACGTACCACCTGCACTCTTCACCAGGAGAATCGATTATCAAAAAGTCTGGAGGTCTGCATGAGTTCATCGGATGGAAGAAACCGATCCTCACCGATTCCGGCGGATTTCAGGTCTTCTCGCTCAAGGGGATCCGGAAGATCGCCGATGATGGTGTGACGTTCCAGGATCATCGCAGCGGTCAGAAGCGGTTCATCGGTCCGAAGGAAGCCATGAAGATCCAGCATGCGCTGGGATCGGACATCATCATGTGCTTCGACGAATGCCCTCCCTCCACGGCACCCAGGATCGATCAGATGAAAGCGGTGGACAGGACGTTGGCATGGGCAAAAGTTTGCAAGAAGGAACATGTACGAATGAACCAGAAGAATGAGAGGAACCAGAAGAACCAGAAGAACCAGAAGAAATTGATCTCCTCTGGTTCCTCTGCTTCTTCTCTCTCCTCTGGTTCCTCCCTCTTCGCCATCATCCAGGGTGGTCTGGAGCGTGATCTCCGGATCAAATGTGCGGAAGAATTGATCGCGATCGGCTTCGATGGGTATGCCATCGGTGGACTGGCAGTCGGTGAATCAGAGAAGGAAATGTACGGCGTCCTGGATACGGTCTGCCCTCTCCTGCCCTCCGATAAACCGCGCTACCTGATGGGAGTCGGTGAACGACATCAGATGAAAGCCGCCATCGCGAAAGGAATCGATATGTTCGACTGCGTGTCTCCCATGCGCGAAGCCCGTCATGGCAACATCTGGCTCACCGATGGTACGAAGCTCCGCATCCGACGATCGGAATATATCTCGAACTTTTCTCCCATCGATCCCAAGTCCCCGGCCCCAACGAGCAGATCTCATTCACTCAGTTACCTCCACCACCTCCTGCGCATCGGTGAACGATACGGCGAAACCCTTGCATGCCTGCAGAATATGGCGGTGACATTGGAGACGATCAGAGTGATCCGGAAGAAAATCGCAGTAGAAAAAGCCAAACATTAAATTACTTCATTATTTCTGAGGGGAGCAGGTGTCTACCTGCGGCACAGCGAATGGGACGTGAATGATGCCTTCTCGATTATCCGCGGGTACCCTCCTTTGCCCTGATGGGCTTCGGAAGGGCAGGGATACCCGCTCCCAAGTACTACTTTGGAGAAAAGTCTTCAGAATCAGGCACTCGATGTCGACGACGAATCCACCACTTCCGGATCATCGGCAATGACTGAACCGACAGCACAAATCCAATCGTCGGGATAAGCGCACTCAGGTACGGCTGTGATGATCCAATGGAAAGCAGAGCAATCCATGCCACAACGTACGTCATGACAGCGATCGTCGCCTTTCTAAAAAAGCTCACCTCCCACGCCTTCTCCGCCTCCACGCGTGCATTGCGTTCCTCTATTAACCGGATACGCCGCTCAAGTTCATTGGTGTCCACGCCGAAAAGAGTAGCACAAATCGTATTGCTAACTGTTAATTGTTAACTGCTCATAGTTCATTTGCTGATTCCCGTCACTTCTACTTCCGTGAAGAGCTGGCGGTGACCACGGAGAATCTTGTGGTATCGCTTGCGGCGCTTGAACTTGCGCACAACGATCTTGTCACCCTTGCCGTGCTTGAGAACCTTGAGTGAAACAGAGGCACCGGTGACGTACGGCTTGCCGACGGACACATCCGTACCATCGGAGAGCAGGAGAACCTTGTCGATCTTGACCGTCTCTCCTTCCTTCACATCAATGTGCTGAACCTTGAGTACCTGACCCTTTTCCACGATCTCCTGGAAGCCGGTGATGTCGACAACTGCGAACATGAGCTGGCGGAGTGTACCGTGGGGAATGAGGTGACGCAACTCAATCTTTATGGTGGGCGCCAAGGGATTCGAACCCCTGACCTACTCGGTGTAAGCGAGTCGCTCTAACCAACTGAGCTAGGCGCCCTAGTGGATACATGATAACACATAGCTCCCATTGCCGACCTCCCCTCGTTCCCCTACCATACGCGCACTATGAAGCAGATCCTCATGACCATCGAAGTGATTCTCGGGAGCCTACTCGCTCTCCTGATCCTCCTCCAGCACCGCGCATCCGGCTTGTCGGCTGCATTCGGCGGCGGCGGAACGACGTACGTCCAGCGCCGCGGAGCGGAGAAAGTGCTGTTTCGGGTCACCATCTGGATCGCCGTCGTATTCTTCGTGATTGCGGCAGGATTGATGTACGTGAAGTAACCTCAGATCGATAGAGCCATGTATGAAAGAATCTACGGTTATTGCTGGTTCCTTATTTGCTCGTTACTGATCGCTGTCCGCTAACCGCTGACCGCTGGTATAGTCTCCATCATGCAGTCCCTCATCCGACTGATCTCGGCCATGACCAAAGTAGAGCGGATCATTTTGGCGATCCTGAGCGTCATCGTCCTCCTAAGCTTCGCGATGCTGCTTAGGATGTTCTACCTCTCCAGTACGACCAATGTCGCTTCCACCGGAGGAACGTATATAGAAGGTGCTGTCGGGGAACTCCAGCCGATGATGCCGTGGTTCGTCACGGGGAATGATGTCACCAGAGACGTAAATGCGCTCATCTTCGCAGGACTGATGAAGTTCGATCCGATTGCAGGAAAAGTGGTCGATGATCTGGCAACGGTGAAGATTTCAGGGGACAGCCGGACATTCACCGCAACACTCAAGCCCGACATCAAGTGGCATGACGGCACACCGGTCACGGCTGACGACGTCCTGTTCACCTTCACGTCGATCCAGCAACCCGGATTCAAAAATCCCATTCTCCAGCAGAACTTCCGTGGCGTGACGATCGAGAAGATCGACGCACGAACCGTCCGCTTCAGCCTGAAGAAACCGTACGTCTTCTTCACGAGCAACCTGACACTCGGTCTGGTGCCGAAGAAAGCGTTCGATGGCGTACCGGCAGATAAACTCGATCAGGCTCTGGACTTCGGGTTCAGTCCCATTGGAGCCGGCCCGTACAGCTTCCTGAGTCTCGTGCAAACGGATATTTCCACGGAAGTAACTCTGAGGCGCTTCCCGCAGACAGGCATGCCACCGTACAAGATCGAACGGGTCGTCTTCCGCGTCTTCCCTGATTACTCCGCTCTCTTGACCGACATCCTCAATATCAACGGCGTTCGACTGGTTCCACGGAACGGCGAAGGAAAACCGATCTTGCCCAGGAACTTCACACCAGTTCCCTACACACTGCCCCAGTACGTCGGTCTCTTCTTCAATATGGGCAGAACGATCACCGCAGATCCCAATGTCCGTCTGGCACTGCAGTTGGCGACGGACAAGCAGAAGATCGTCGATGCGGTCGGCGAGACCCATGTGGTAGATACTCCGCTGCTGGAAGTGAACCTGGGTGACTGGCACTACGCGTTCGATGCCAAGGGTGCCAAGGGAGCGTTCTTCGACTCCAGCTGGAACATGCCGGAGAAACTGCGGCTCCAGAGACTCCTAGAACAGCGTGAGGCCAATGATGTGGGGCCACTCAGAGGACTGCCCACCGTCGCTCTCCTCGGTACTGGAGCCAGCCTGACGCTCACCGGATCGACCACTGATATCAAGCTGCCCGCAAGAGTGAATGGAGTACTCGTGGAAACCGGCAGTCGCATGCCGGATGGGAAAATCCGGACGATGACCGGAACATGGATCGTAAAGATTCCATCCGGCAATGGCGGCAGTGGTACGCTCAAGATCGGCATGAACATCGTGAAGATGACGGACGCCAAGGACAACATCATCGATTCTGCCTACGTCGAACGACTGACGAACATCGATGCGTTTACGAATGCCTCCGAGGAGCAGCGCTTGGTCCGTCAGTTCCTGCAGAGCAAGGACCGACCAACGGATGATCCGAAGAAAATTACGGTGCTGGATCTGTACCTCGAACATGGCTATCTCCGGCGCAAACTCGCATCCGATCCTCCGCATACCCGTGTGAATGAACACGGCAAGGAACTGAAGCTGACACTGCTGACCAGCAGCAAGCCTGAAACATATGGAACGATAGCCAATAGCATCAAGGAACAATGGGCGGCTGTCGGCGTCAAAGTAATCGTCGATGTTCCGGCGACGAAGAAAGAATTTGAGGACAGGATGCTCAAGCGCGACTACGACGCCGCTCTGTTCGGTGAATCACTCTTCGACAACCTGGACAGCTATCCCTACTGGCACTCCAGCCAGATCCAGGAACTGTCCGATCCCAGCAAAATGCGGTTGGATGCACTCAATCTCTCGCAGTACACATCATTCGAGGCTGATCTGCTCCTCACCCGCATACGTGAAACCGGAGATGAGAAATCGAGGAATGCCGCTCTGAAGGAATTGAATACTCTCTTCAAAAAAGACATTCCAGCACTGACGCTGTACTCCCCTCTCGCAATCTACGCTCACGATGACAATGTCCGTGGAGTTACCTTCGGCAAACCTGCTGTCCACGCCGACCGTTTTTCTCACTTCGATCAATGGTACGTCAACGTCCATCGTCAATTCATGGACGGCAAAAGCTGGTTGTCATTTCCGGGATGGCTGCTGAAATTTGCAGGTATAGAGATGTAAGATTTGCTGACAGATTTCAGAGAAGCAAATATCGAATTATGGCTTGTAATAAACAAAAGCGATCCCGGAATACCGTTGACCGATCCCTCCAAAAGAAACTGTCCTTGTCTTCCCCGCAATGTTTCCCTATGATTTTGCGGCTTCATCGCTCTGCGTGAGCATTTTCATCTCATGGAAGTCCTCCTCCTCATCGATATTCACGGCATTGGCAGAAAGAACGACCTCGTCGTCGTGAAGAACGGCTATGCCCTCAACTGCCTCCTCCCCGAGAGGAAGGCGATTGTTGCCACCCCGGGTGTGCGTAAGCGCTTCGCCGAGCACATCAAGCAGCGTGCCATGGAGCGTGAGAACGAACGCGCATTGGTCCAGTCCGTCTCCAGTGCACTCGGCGGCAAAGTTGTTCACATCAGTGCCAAGGCATCCAAGACCGGCAAGCTCTATGCCGCCATTTCGGAGTCACAGATTGCCGAGACGCTCGAGAAAGAATATTCCATCTCCGTCCCTGTTTCAGCCATCACGTTGGGTGAACACATCAAGTCTGTTGGTATCCATCCAGTCACCATCGCCGTCGGAGCACAGTCGACAACGGTGCAGATCGATGTGAAGGCTGCGGTCGAGAAGGAGAAGGTAGCGGCGTAGTAATATCATCGTATAAGCGGGAAAAGTTCTTATTTTTTCGCTTACACGCCTATTCGCTTCTCGACTATACGACCGCCAAACCCTCTGTTACCCTAACTGCATATGCAGGAATTCGGCGGAATGGAAGCATCGGCACCGGGTGAAGGCGGCAGTGGTGCATCCGAAGCGTTATCAGAGAACGCCAAGCAACGTTTTGCAGCGTCTCAGCAGCAGAGCAAGCAACAGCAGCGCGAGGAGAAGAAAGCACGTAAGCGGGACGACCGGGTAGCCCAAACTATCCGTCAGTTCCTTGGTGATGATCAGTACGCACATCTCTTCCAGCTGATTTCCCGTCTCGCCGCCCGCGACT
Organism: Candidatus Peribacteria bacterium; assembly: GCA_903854455.1. Lineage (GTDB taxonomy): Bacteria > Patescibacteriota > Gracilibacteria > Peribacterales > Peribacteraceae > CAINWJ01. The sequence continues at coordinate 9,118 of CAINWJ010000088.1, forward strand.
GTCCGTCGATCTTCATCCTGGCTCTGCTCTCACTGATCCACAAAGGTGCACGGGAAGCCGTCGAAGAGTACATCGCAGAGCAGCACATGGTCGTCGAGCCACCGGATACGCATCCTCAGCACTTGGGGAAGGAAACGCTGCCGAAGGAAATCCGTGAAATTCTGATCCTCTGGACGGCACGTCTGGCGCTGGTTCTAAGCCTCGACACCGAAAAGATCTTGAGTCGCTTGATGGTGGATGAAGGGAACATCGACGGAACGGTGCTTCAGCTCACCACCTTTGTCCTCGTTGATTTTTTCGCCAATCAGGAGCGCCCTGTTGCCTATGACAAGCTGCAGCCGCTCACCGTGAAAATCCTCCAGGACATCATCGAACCGTACATCGACGTGATGGAGAAGTACTTCGCGAAGCTGAAGGAGGAAACGGAAGGATCGAAGGAGGATGGTGAGGATTAGGGGTCATGGTCGGGGTCAGGTATCGGGAAGTTTTTTTATTTTAGAATAGGGAGCGGGATGCCTTCCCGCGGTGACTACCGATGTTTCCCGAACTCAAACTCTTCAATCGGTGTCTGCTTGATCCTATCAACCTCCGCATACAATCGTAATCGATCGAACCGGATCACAAACCGGACATCCTTCAGCATCTTCAGTATGTTCTCCCTCTCAGCAAGGAACCTGTCAGGATGCTTGATACGGGCTATCGTGATATGCGGCGAAAATGGATGATCGGACTGCCACGGACAACGCTTCCTGACCCCTTCAAGATCAGCAGAGGGTTCAATCTTGAAAAACAGAACCTTGTCATGAAATGTATCCGCTCCTGTCACCGTCACCTCAAACGGATGAGTTGCATCGGCAATGACCTGCGATTGATCCAATACATCCTGATACTCGATCTCCATGAGCTCCGGCCAGAACTGGAGCGTCAGGTGCGGTGAATGCAGATGCTGGAAGCGCATCAGATCATTGTATGGTTCCAGGCTCTCTACAATTTCCGCAAATCTCCGCTTCGCCTCTCCGCTCAACGGAAGTGCGAGGAAGGCTGAACGGAGGGGAAATACGAGAGGCATGCCTCAGGAAAAGAAAATCATCTTGAAAGCGAGAATGATCCCGATACCCACAAAAATATTCTTGATGAATGCATTTCCTTTCGCTCGCGCAAAACGTGATCCGATGAAACTTCCGAGAATTGCGCCAGTCACAGCAGGAATCAGGAGGATCGGATCAACGTGCCCCCACTGATACAGAAAAATCAGACCGAAGACGTCCCAGAAAAACCCGATGACGAAGTATGCACCGAGTGCATCGATCATGTCGTAGCCTCTCGTCTCGCACGTGACGATAGAGAGGAAAATACCGTTGCCCGAGCCTAGGATAACTTCGTAAAAACCCAGAATGATCGAAAACGGGTATCCCATCAGGCGTTTAAACCGAGACTGCCTCTCGCGCTTTTCAATCCCAAGGGAACCTCGAAAATAGACGAGAAGCACTGCCATAAAAATAAGACAACCAACAAGTATTTTCAGGGTTCGATCTGGGACAAGAACGATCGCCATGATTCCTGCATACATGCCAAGAAATCCCAAGATTGTAAATATTGTGACAAATCCGATCTCCAGCCTCCGACCTCTGAGAAAATTCCATGCCGCAACCGGTGTCCAGAATGCACCATTCACCATCTGGATGATTCGTGCAGCAGGAAACGGGATTCCAAGCATCAGATAGACAGGAATCGCAATGATGCTGCTCCCGCCACCAGACATCGAGGAAATGAGTGTGGCAACAAAAGCCGTCAGGAAGATAAAAATCAGAAGAAGCACTCCAATACCTTACCGTTAACTGTTCACTGTTAACAGTTGACTGTTTACCGCTTCAGCACCGCCAAGAATGCCTCCTGACTCAGTGTCACCCGTCCCATCTGCTTCATCCGCTTCTTGCCCTTCTTCTGCTTATCGAGGAGCTTGTTCTTGCGCGTCACGTCGCCGCCATACAAGTAGCCGGTCACGTCCTTGCGGAACGCTGCGACGTTCTCCCGGGCAATGATCTTCCCACCGATAGCGGCTTGGATGGGAATCTGGAACTGCTGCTTGGGCAGAACTTCCTTGAGTTGTTTCACGATCTTCTCGCCAACGGATCTGGCTTCGGAGCGATGCAAGATGACAGAAAGCGCATCCGTCGGTTCACCGAGGAGCAGGATCTCCATCTTCACCAGTTCTCCCTTCCGGTAGCCCAGATGCTCATAACTCAAAGATGCATACCCTGAGCTTGAAGATTTGAGCTTGTCGAAGAAATCCAGAACGATGGAGGCAAGCGGTACTTCGAAGTGCATCAGCGCGCGATCGGCGTCGATATATTCAAGCGACAAATATATGGCACGCCGGTCCTGTGCCAGCTGCATCGCCGGTCCGATGTCCTGCTTGCGACAGACGATTTCCAGCTTCACCCACGGTTCACGAATCTCGTCGATGAACGTCGGGTCCGGCATGTCGGAAGGATTCGAAATCAATGCCACATCCGGCTCGTCCAACTTGAGAATGCTGGAACGGACGACCGATGCCGGACGTGAGGCCTTGAGCTTGACCTCGTAGAGCACGCTGGGTGCCGTGATGACCAGATCGCAGTCGTATTCCCGCTCCAGTCTCTCCTGAATAATGTCCATGTGCAGGAGACCTAGGAATCCACAACGGAAGCCATTCCCGAGCGCCGTGTTGTGCTCGTAGGAAATGTCGATTGCGGCATCATTGAGCGACAGCTTGCCAAGGGAATCCCGAAGCCTGGGATATTCGTCTGCTTCCGTGGGATACAGACCAGCGAACACCATCGGCTGGACTTTCTTGTACCCCGGAAGCGCCTCGCCATCCTCACGCTGGGAAACCGTGTCTCCAACACGGGCCTCGGACACCGTCTTGAGTCCGGTCACGATGTACCCGATCTGCCCTTCGCTCACGACATCGTCGGAAACGTACTTGGGGGTGAAGTACCCGACATCCTGGACTTCAAAGGAAACCTTGGAACCCAACAAATAAACCTTCATGCCTTTCCGATATTCTCCTTCAAAGACACGGATGTAGATCACCACACCGCGGTATTCATCCATCACCGCATCGAAAATCAATGCACGACTGGGGATAACCGATCCCCGATCCCCGACCTGTCCCCCGAAGCCTTGGCGAAGGGGGATCCCTGATCCCTTTCCACTTTCCACTTTCTTCGGCTCGGGAATTAATGCAATCACTCTATCGAGCACCTCTCCCACTCCCCTGCCGTCCTTGGCGGAAATCATTAGAATATCTTCGCGCTTACACCCGAGCATCTTGATGACTTCGCCGCTGACACGCTCGGGATCCGCTGCAGGAAGATCGATTTTATTGAGCACCGGAATGATCTTGAGATCGTGCTCCATGGCCATGTACAGCACGGCAAGGGTTTGAGCCTGAATGCCTTGCGAAGCATCGACCAAAAGAATGGCGCCTTCGCATGCCGCCAGCGATCTGCTCACCTCGTAGCGGAAATCCGTGTGGCCGGGCGTATCGATGAGATTGAGCTCGAGTCCCTTGTACTGCATCCGCACCGGCGTCAGCTTGATGGTAATCCCCCGCTCCCGCTCCAGATCCATGGAATCCAGATGCTGCTCCTTGAGCACGCGCTTCTGTAGCGTACCGGTCAGCTCCATCATCCGATCACTGAGTGTCGATTTGCCATGATCGATGTGTGCAATGATGCAAAAGTTGCG
>CAINWJ010000089.1 GCA_903854455.1 Candidatus Peribacteria bacterium
CCGCTGACCGCTGACCGCTTCTCATTCCATAAAATATTTCCACCAAAGCAATGATTAGAATGACTCCTAATAGCATTTCCTTCCAAAGTGCCAACAGTCCGATGGGAGCGTGATTCGGTCCTGCGATGATCCTCGTCAACACCGTCACGGCAAAGGCGTGAAAGGGCAGGAGGATGATGAGAGCGAGTGTCAGACGTTCGCGGAGGGATTGAAGCATGCGGGAATAGAATAGGCGTATAGGCGTATAGGCGTATAGGCGTACTCGCTTACACGACTTTCGATTATTCGCCTATTCGATCGATCCCCAGCCGTTCGTCCTCATTCCTGAATACATGTCCCTTCTTCAAAACTGCCTCGACCACATCGACGGACTTCCTGCTGACATCTGATCCATAGAGCTTGGGCGCGCGTCGCATCTCCGCATTGTCCCACGCATACTCGATGATCGAACGAATCGCCTTACCATCAACGGGTGGCGCGATGATGTTGCCGCCACCCATGGCAGATTCGCTGCGATCGGATCCGAAACGCAGTGTAACGCACGGAACACCCAGGACGTTCATCTCCTCCTGCATGGAACCGGAGTCCGTTGCACAGACGGCTGCACGATCCATCGCTGCGATGACATCGGTGTAAAGCGGCCACACCGGCGAGTAGAGGAAGTGCGGATACTGCTTCTTCCAGTCTTCAACGGTGGCACGCAATCCGAACCGATCGATGGCAGCCTCCGTCTGGAACAGTGAAATCAGGAGGACGGTACGACCGGCGTTCAGTAACGCACCCATGGCATCCATGATCGATGTGAAGCGACGCTCGGACATGCAGTTCTCGCGACGGTGAATGCAGAACCGGACGAAGTCACCCTGAGCGAGGAGCGGGTAGCGATCGAACACCGTGGAGACTGCCGCATTGGCTTTGGCGTCGATCAATGCATCGGCGACGGAATTGCCGACGACGGCGATGCGATCTGATGCATAGCCTTCGGACAGGAGAAACTCACGATCGAGCTCGACCGGAGCCAGGTGAATCCCCGTCGCCGCCTCCGCACACCGCGTATTGAACTGCTCCGGGAACGGCTCTTGGCTTCCTCTCCTCCAATTCTTCCTGTCCATGCAGAACTCCCTCCATTCCGCCGGTTCAGGCAGTTCAATCCCTGACCCTGACCCTGATCCCTGACCCTCGTACGCCGGCGTCAACGTCCGTATCCCCGCCTCCACATGCACTGAGGCAAATCCATGACAGTATCCGGCGTTGCTCGCCGCCATCGCCGTCGTCGTATCTCCGTGTACGTAGGGAATGACGGTCTTGCCCCGGGACTTGAGCTCACCGACGAGCCAGCCGAACCGACCGATGATCTGACTGACGATCTCGTACATGCTGCCACGCACATTGAGATTGATGTCCGGCTGCACACCAAATTCCTTCAGCATCCCGCCACTGAGATTCTCGTCATAGTGCTGACCGGTGTGGATGAGGAATGCGCTGTGACCACGCTTCTTGAGTTCCTTAAAGAGCGGCACCTGCTTGATGATATCCGGCTTGGTCGCGATCATGACCAGATGGAGAGCGTCTGCCTTCAGACCGGCAACGTCATCGAGGAACCGCGGATTGGCGAAGGAGACTTGTTCCATAAACGCTGGAAATTGTAGAGGATCTCCGATGCGTTAGGTACCCCGCTTCGATGAGTAAAAAATACACAATAATAAACAGCAGACTATTACGAAGATTGAGCATGAAAATACCCATTCGCTCCTGATTAATTACTTCGTTGTAGTGCAAGGGATAAATCCACTGTGTCAGTCCTGCTGTAGCGATTGCCAAGAAAAACAGAAGGAAAATCCGCTTATCTGCAGTACCTTGAATGATTCGCTCTGATAGAAAGGCTATGAGCAACGGGATGATCCAGAGCATGTACTGCGGTGACAGAACGGTACTGACTGCAACTGACCATGTCATAAGCAAGATGAGTGATATGCCAAATCCACGTTCAGTACGTGAATCTAGCCCACGAAGAATGAGGAAGAGCATACCGACTCCCACGAGAAACTTTGCGGCAAAAACAGGAAATATTCCTATCCCATTATTAACAAATGACATGTGAGAAAAACCCGTAGGATCCTTCTGTGATAAGAATGACGAAAAGAGGAAAGAGAGTCCTGACCAGAGACTCTCTGCCTGAACCGGACGATTGGCATGATACGAGAGCATGTACGTGATATTCGAGACAGTGCCATGAATGCCTAAAATGGCAGCCGAAAGGAAAAAGGTAATGAATCCAACGGAGAAAGCACCGATGAGCAAGGAAGGCCATCTCTTGCGTGGTGTCGCAACAAAGAGAAGTGGGAATGCCAGAATCGGTACAACCTTCAGCGCTGTTGCCATTGCGAGCCATGCCGCACTCTGAGCATAAGATCCATGCACATGCGATCTCCAGCTCAAGAACAGTGCAAGCGTCATGAGAATATCGTAACGTCCGAACACCAGCTGCGGACCTAGAAAGCGCGTCGTAAGAAAGAGTGCGACCGATGCCAATGCAGCATCATGAGCGCCGAAATAACGCAGAAACCCCCAGCAAAATACGGTAACAATGCAAACAAGAATCACCCACGCAGTAGCGAAATCTCCCTGTTCTGGAATCGTGGTATTCGTAATCCAAAAAATCCCGGTAACCATGGGTGGATATTCACTTTCTACATCGCCACGACTGCCCATGAACACCTCTCCGGCTCGCGTGCCAATATCATGATAAACGGCAAAATCACCCGCTCCGCGAATTTCTTCAAAACGCATCAATCCGATGAAAAGGAACATGAGAAGACAAGCAATCCCAATAACATCGACAAGCCACAGATGCACCTTCAATCGATGGAGTCCTTGAGCGAAGAACACTGTAGAAGCCCGCTGGTGACACAGAGTGGAAGACAAATCTCACTATTTTAGCAGAAAATAGCCCAGAACTGAAGTCCTTATCTCTCCTGCCAAACCGCACTTCGCTCTGAATTGCACGATGACCGTTTCGAGATAACGATCCCGGTGACTGCTATGCATTTCCCAACTTTCGTCTCCAATGCATTCGCACTCGTCCAAAAAAGCATCTGACCGCTGGATCAGGAAATGATATTCCGGCTCGAAGTGACATGCTTCGGTGTCCTCTTGTAGAGTGCATTCATGATCAACTGGAAGAATAAGAACGTCCTCGTCACCGGCGGTACAGGATTCATCGGAAGCGTACTGGCGGAAGAACTACTCAAGCGTGGGGCGAAAGTACGCGTTCCCATCCGGGCTGCCAACTACCGCGCGCTCTCCACACTCCGATCGAAAATCGACTGGGTGGAAGGAGATCTGCGCTCCGCGGACTACTGCACATCGCTCCTGCAGGGAATCGACCACATCTTCCACCTCGCCGCGCACCGACGGAACGTCCAGTTCCACCACGAACACTGCGCGGATGTCTTCACGGGGAATGTGGAAATGAGCCTCGCACTGATCCGGGCGCACAAAGAGTATCGCCATATCCCTGTGACCTTCTTCAGCTCCGCAAACGTCCCGCCGAAGATCGATGTCATCGAACTGGCGCAAGCTGACACGACGGATGGATACATCCTGGGGAAAGCCGTTTGCGAAACGCTCTGGATCACCGCATCCAGACAATGGGGTTTCCCGCTGCTCATCGTCCGACCCGTGGGTTCCTATGGCGAGCGCGATACGTTCACCGAGGAAAGTAACGTGATCCCTTCCCTCATGGTGAAGGCGGAGAAAGCGAAGGAGTCACTGGTCGTCTGGGGTTCCGGTAAACAGGAACGAGTGTTTCTCTACGTCCATGATCTGGTCGCGGCACTGCTCGAACTGATCGATGCCGATGCAAGCGGAATTCAGTACATCCTTCCGCCGGACGCGACGACAGTGAAGGAGCTAGCTACCTTGATCTGCAACATCGTGAGACCTGAACTACCCATCACATTCGATAAATCGAAGCCTGAGGGAAGTAGATCAGTTGCGACGCTCCCTCTCCATCCCTGCCTCAAGGATTTCCCGTGGACATCTCTGAAAGATGGCTTGTACAACACGTACGAAGGATGGAAGGCGAAGGCGAAAACAAGACGAGGGTAAGCTGATAATTTTCCTTTTTCAATTTTCAATTTTCAATTTCGCATTCATGTCCATCCTGAAGAACCCCCAGCTCAACCAGCACGCCAAGCAAGTGCTCAAGTTCTGCGTCTCCGGCGGTCTGGGTGCGGTCATCGAATTTACCGTCATTCACTATCTGGTCGGGCACCTCCACTGGAGTGCTTACGTGGTCTACATCCCATCTGCCCTGCTCCCGTCCATCTTTGTCTTCTTCTTCAATAAATACGTGACGTTCGGAGCGATGGACGGCAATACCGCTGCGCAGACCAAACGCTTCCTGATCGTCTATACATCAACATTTTGCCTTAACTACGTCCTTTCCTCATTACTCTACCTTGTCGGTGATCACTTCCTGCTCGGCATCACCATAAGCGGTTTCACATTCACGGATGTCCGGGTGGCATACGCTGCAAAAATCTGTGCGATCGGATTCATCGCCATCGTGAACTACACACTGTCACACACGTTCATTTTCAAGAATGTGCCGGTGGAAGCGGAAGTGGCGGGGATATTCTGAGGGTCAGGGTGAGGGTCGGGGTCGGGAATTGGAGAAGGTGAGACACTCATTTTCTGATACTCTGGAATCCTCTGCCCTGACCCAGACCCAGATACCCGACCCTCTCGTATGCCCCGTATCGCCCTCATCGCCGGTGCCGGTCCCGCTGGACTGACGGCAGCCTATGAGCTGCTCAAGCGTACGGACATCATTCCGATCGTTTGCGAGGAAACCGACATGATCGGCGGCATCGCGCAGACGTTCAATTACAAAGGCAACCGCATCGACATCGGCGGTCACCGGTTCTTCAGTAAGAGCGACCGCGTCCAGAACTGGTGGTTCAACATTCTGCCGCGTCAGGGCAAGCCTGCAGCAGACACGGTCGAGAAAAAACATGACATCGAGTATGCGACGGAGGCGATCGTGGAATACTTATGCAAAAAATGCATGCCGGCTGACCAGCGACCAGCGACCAGCGACCAGCGACCAGCTCAGTATCCATCAATCCGACGCCCGGCCCCGGACCCTGAATCAACAGATCTTGTGATGCTCCAGCGTCCGCGCATCTCCCGCATCTTCTACAAGCGCTTCTTCTTCCCGTACCCCATCGGCATCACGATCCTGGTTGCGAAGAGATTGGGATTCATCAACACGTTCCTGATCGGATGCTCATACATCTGGCGACAAATCTTTCCGCTGAAAGATGAGACATTCCTGGATGCGTTCTACCGGAATCGTTTCGGCGACCGCCTGTACCGGACGTTTTTCGAGAAGTATACGGAGAAGGTCTGGGGTGTTCCCGTTTCCCAGATTCGATCTGATTGGGGTGCGCAACGCGTGAAGGGATTGTCACTCCGGAGAGCCATTACGCACGCAGTGCAGGATCTCTTCTCCAGCGACTTCAAGAAGCATCAGAAAGAGCGTGAGACGAGCCTCATCACGCGGTTCTGGTACCCCAAGTTCGGTCCGGGACAGATGTGGGAGGAAGTGGCACGTCAGATTCAGTGTTGCGGCGGACAAGTCAGAATGAAAACGCGGGTGGACAATGTCCGGCTGGAGAATGGGAAGATCACGTCCGTGATGCTGGAGAACACGGAAACCGGCATGACCGAGCAG
>CAINWJ010000090.1 GCA_903854455.1 Candidatus Peribacteria bacterium
AAATCGGATGCGGCGAAACGACCACCATCCAGCTGCACCATCGGGCGCAGATCAGGAGGAAGGATGGGGAGTCTCGTCAGAATCATCCACTCGGGCTTGATGTTGGCCTGCTCGAGTGACTGGACGAGCTTCAAGCGCTTCATGATCTTCTTGAGCCGCTGACCGCTGCTCTTCTGACGTTCATCCTGCAGAACCTCGGCGAGGGACTTGAAGTTGATGTTGGAGATGATCTCGCGGAGTGACTCGGCACCCGTGCCGGCGCGGAAGAGGTGACCAAACTTCATGTTCATCTCGCGGAACTTGAGCTCGGAGAGCACGGACCCGATGTGCAGGTTCGTGATGTCTTCCAGCGCATCCTTGTGATTCAGTTTCAATGCTTCCAGTTTCTCGGCAGTTGCGGAATCCAGCGCATCCAGCTGATCACGGGTTGCCTTGCTGTCCTTGAGCCGCTTCTGCTCATCGTCATGGTCGCGCTTGATCTGGTTGCGGCGCGCCTCGTGCTCCTGCTTCAGTTCTTTCTCGGCGGCCGCCTTGCTCTCGTCGTCCACCGTGATGACGATGTACGCGGAGAAGTAGACGATCTGCTCGAGAGTTTTGATGGAAAGATCGAGGAGCAATCCCAAGCGTGAAGGCGAGCTCCTAAGGAACCAGATGTGCGTCACCGGCACCGCCAGGTTGATGTGCCCCATCCGCTCGCGGCGAACGATGGAACGAGTGACCTCCACACCACACTTCTCACACACGACCGTGTTGTAGCGGATGCCCTTGTACTTGCCGCAGAAACACTGGAAGTTCTTGGTAGGACCGAAGATGCGCTCGCAGAAGAGCCCATCAGGCTCGGCACGCTGCGTGCGGTAGTTGACGGTCTCCGGCTTGGTGACTTCACCGCGTGACCAGCCGAGGATGTCCTCGGGGCTGGCGACAGACAGCGCGACTGCGTCGAAGGAATCGGAGGTGCGGGGAGTGAAGGCCATGGAACGAGGGGTTAGGGATTAGGGATTAGGGATTAGGTGATAGGAACAAATACTGGAACTGGGGAGCGGGTTTCCTACCCGCGGTGACCGATGTTTCAATGGATAATTCGTCGGTTTCCTCGGACTCTCTTGCCCATCCGAAGCCCGAAGGCGAAGGTGGGTCGGATTCCTCGGTTTCTTCGGTTTCCTTGTCCAAATTCACATACGAAACAACGCAGCGCCCCAGCAGTGCGATCGTCTGAATCGCGCGGAGTGCTCCGATGATGGGCAGATTGTAGCGAAAGAAATCCTTGGTGCAAGGGAATCCAGCTCACAGAACGAACTAATCGATCCCTGCTGATTTTTTCTCCATTACCCGCACGAAGACTACTTGCCCGCAGGAAGAATCCTGCGCTAGTGCAAAATGCCACCCACTACTCACTACTCACCACCCACTTCCTCTTCCCAACCTCTCGACCACTCTCCTCCCCTTTTTTATGCACCTCGCCACAAATGAACGCATGCGCATCATGAACGATCTCGCATTCTGCTCGGACCGAATCCGTCCAATCTCCCTGAGTAATCTGGATCTCTCCTCCAGTAAATCAAGATTGACTGGTAATACCAGAACCGAATCAATGAATGCCGCTGTCTCCACTGCCGCATCGTGCCAGGTGCGCCCACTGGTCGGAGAAACATGATCGATCGCCGTCACTCGAGCAATCAACGATCCAATCTCCTCAAAGTTCCTGAACGTAGAGACGATCTTCTCAAGTTTGAATGCCTGCACGATCTCGCGGGTCGTTGCCGTGTCGCAGGCGATCACCGGTTTGCCAGCTTGCGCTGCATGAAGCATCGGCAGACCAAATCCTTCGTACTGGCTCGGAAAGATCACCGCCTGGCATTCCCGATACAATGCCGCGATGATGGCTGGATCGATCTTCCCGCTGGGAAGGAAGCGAAGATTTTTTCCGAACGATCCTCTGCGCGGGGGCTCACCCAGGACAACCGTCAAAATCTTTTCCGGCAGTGCATCAATCGCTCTGGCGATGGCTTTGTGCTCGTAGTGATTGCCGACCAGGAAGAGGAATGGCTCCCGAGGAATCATGGGTGATCGCGTATCAGCTGATGCAATTCTGACGGGATATCCGTGATGGATCGCACGACGTATGCCGTCGGATCTGAACGCATCTGCACCGAGGAATGCCTGACAATCCTCCAGTGATGCACGACTGACAGAGAGAATGCCATCGGCATACTTTGCAACAAACCGTAGAGAAGAATCCGCCTCGGGTGTCTTCAATTCATTACACCGAAGCGCGATGACATCCTGAATGTTGACGATCCACCGGACAGCCAGCCGGTTGAGCATCTCCAAGTGACTGTGGATGAATGTCTGCTGCGGCACTAAGGCAAGATCGAACCGCTTATCGACTGTGCCATTCATGAGGAGAACGCGGGGATACTGTTCTGAGAGACGAAAGAATTTCTCACAAACAGGATGAATAAGAATCGTGACATCCATCGATGCACTTAGTATCGGATACAAAGCATCCAACAGAGACAGAGCATACTCACTCGTCCCGTTGTGCGCCGCGATGAGATGCGATAGATCGTAGAGAATTTTTTTTCGCGGATAGCACCCGCCCAGCACGTCGGCGAAGTGCTCGCGTGCAGGAAGATGAAGTCCACAATACGCCTTCACCGCGCGACCGTACTCCGGGTAGCGCCTGAGCAAAATCCGCCTGTTTCGCTTTTCCAGTGTCGTCCGCTCCTTGCTGCTAAATCCCCCGCCGCCACTGTGAAAAACGTACGCTCTATTCGCCATGATCGCGGAATATCCCATACGGTTGATGCGACAACTGAAATCATTCTCCTCGTTGTAACCGTACCCATAGACCGCATCGAACAGCCCGAAGCGGTCGACGAGCTCCCGGCGGATGAGCATGCAGAACCCGACACCGGTCGGAATGACGGAGAAGAGCGGGAAGGAATCCTTGAGTCGTCGCCAGGAATTGAAACTGATTGTCCGGAACTCTGTACGATCTCCAGAGAACTGAAAGGGAATGGTACAGATCGTTGCGCTGTTGCTCCGGGGGCAGACCACACCGTGACGGTCAGAGGCATGAAGGCATGCGAGCATCTCGTCTAAAAAACCCTCCGTCACTTCCGTGTCGGCATTGAGCAGAAGAATGTCATCGCCCGGTCGCACACACTCACGAACTCCGCGGTTACACGTCGCCACGAACCCGAGCCGCCTGTCGTTATGTACCAATTGGATCCACGAATGATCCCGGATCGCTTCGGCAATGCGCTCCCTGTACAACGGCTCATCGGAACCGTCGTCGATGATCACGATGCGGTGATGGGGATGAATGTGCGCGATGCACCCTGCGATGCACTTCGAAAGCTCCTTCCAATTGTTGTACGCGGGAATGATGACGGTGACGGAAGGAGTCGTGAGCATGACGGTGGGAGTGTACAAGCGACAATCGTGTTTCAGCGAGTCGCTCTAAGTGCTATCACCGAAAACAACTGATCACATTATTTAAAGATACCCAAAAAAAAGATAAGCCAATGCAGCTGCTAAAAGGCAAAGGAAAATACGGCACCAAAGGGGGGCGTGCGCCGCAGGTGGGGGTCTGCTGGGGGGAATCGGCGCACGCGTTTTCTTTCTGCCATTTCTTTGTCGCTTGAGTTCAACATCCAAGTGCAACACCCGGGTTTCCCCCTACTGTGTTGCCTATGGACACCTATCATCATTTTTCCATCATTGAGCGAGAGGAAATTAGCAGAGGACTCGCACAGGGATTGAGTTTCCGTGCCATCGCTCTTCCGCTCGGTCGTTCTCCGTCCTCCGTCAGCCGCGAGGTGCACCGGCATTTCGTCAACATCGGCTACCGAGCCTGCAGAGCGCAATTTCGTGCACGAAAGAGATCGAGGAAGCCGCGCCGGCTTCGATTCACGATCCTTCATTCTGAGGTCTGGGATCTGATTCAGATGAAGCTACGTCTGCAGTGGTCTCCCGAGCAGGTGTCTGTTTGGCTGAGAAGCACGTACGCTGCTTCACACATGCGCGTTTCGCACGAAGCCATCTACCAGGCGCTTTACGTGTTACCGAGAGGGGCGTTGCGCAAAGAACTGCTCCGCTGTTTGCGACAGCATCACAAGAGACGGAAGAGAATGGGGAAGATTCTCCTCTCTGATCGTCGGGGACAAATTGCCAACATGACGAGTATTCATGACCGTCCCGCAGATATTGAGCCGCGCATCATTCCGGGGCATTGGGAAGGTGATTTCCTGATGGGGAAACACATGCGCTCCGCAATTGGTACGCTCGTGGAACGAACGACGCGCTACGTCCTACTCTGCCACCTTTCTTCGCCGACTCCCTCCGAAGCATGGAAGGCTTTTGCGAGGAGACTGCGCACGGTCCCAGAACCGCTGCGAACCACGCTAACGTACGATCAGGGGAAGGAGATGTCCTACCATCAGAAACTAACGAAAGCAGTGAAGGTGAAGGTCTTCTTCTGCGATCCTCATAGTCCTTGGCAGCGGGGAACCAACGAAAATACTAACGGTCTTCTCCGCCAGTACTTCCCGAAAGGTACAGACTTCACCGCGGTGACGACGAAGCAATTGCGTCTAATTGAAGAACGATTAAATGGCAGACCACGGAAAACGTTACAATGGCGTACGCCTCATGAAGCTTTTACTTCCTGTCTGAGTGTTGCACTTAGAAGTTGAATCCACCCGCGCACAAAGAAATGGCAAAGAAGAGCATCGTTCGTCCAAGCAATGCACCAATACAGTTGAGCATCAGCAAAAACCCAACTCTTCGTTGTGTGGCAATTAAAATATTACTTCTTCTCCGCAATATCCTTGAACATCTTCTCGAAGGATCCGTCGTACTTCTCCAACGCAGCATGCAGCGTCTTCATCTCGCTCTCGGTTAAGGACACCGATGACGATGCATTGAGGAGATGATTCCTGTCAGCGATCCCGACCACACCGATCCCCTGCTCACCGATGGTCACCTGCAGCACGATGAAAGCGCCGCAGCTCCGGCACTTGAGCTCCAGGAGCATCACGTTGTCCTGTGCCACCTTCACCGCGGGAAAGTCCACCGGCATGGGAGTGCTGCACTGCGGACAGCGCACCTGCTCGCGGATGCGATTCAAGATCACGTTGAGGGAATGCGGGTTCACGTCCATCACGAGTAGTGTACCAGAAAACCGAAATTCTTGCGTTTGACACAGGAAACAATTCAGGTTTTTTGGTATCTGATTTCACTTCCACTTTTCCCTCACAATTTGTTGATGATCCATCGCGGAGAAGATTGTCCACACAAAGTTTCATACAGACGATGGCAATCATCATCGCTCTCCCGCTAGAATCGCCGCATGCCCCCATCCTCCAAGAAAAAAATTATCAGGAAACCTGTTGCCAGAAACGTCACGAAGAAAGTGACGAAGAAGATCACGAAGCGTCCCGTTGCCAAGGCACACAAGATTGTGTCGACCAAGCGCATCGGACAGACGGTGATGCCCAAGCAACCGGTGGTTGTCACGTCGCTGCCGGTCAAACGATCATCCATCCTCTCGTCGCTCGGGTTCCAGGTCTTCATCGCAGGATCGGCTGCGGTGGTGTTGCTGGTGCTGGGCGTCGTCGGACAGGGCATCTTCGCTACCCACGGGAGCAAAGCCGCGGATACTCCTCCTGTCACCGTCGGACTGGAACATGCCTCACCGCTCTCGCTGACGTTCGTCCTGGCACGCAAAGACCAGGCGGGATACGTGAACATCACCAATGATTCCCCCGACCAGATCCGCCTGAGTGTGCCGGCTGTCTGGCGCCGCGTGGAGGTGCAAGGTGCTGCGCTGAAAGATGTCACTGCCGATCTTCCTGATGCACAAACTGCCCGCTGGACATTGCCCGGCAAGGCAAGTATTCGCATGGTCCTCGGCGACGTTCCGACGAGCGTGCTGTTTCAATCAACCTCTCCGGCTTCCGCAGC
>CAINWJ010000091.1 GCA_903854455.1 Candidatus Peribacteria bacterium
AACGAAAGACCGCCGAGCCCTGATGGCAGCCATCCGTGCCACCGGTGCCACCGCCGGCATCGCGCTCAATCCGAAGACACCGGTGTCTGCGATCGATGATGTCGTTGCCGAGATTGATATGGTTCTGATCATGTCGGTAGAACCCGGCTTCGGCGGACAATCATTCATGCCGGAAACGCTCGAGAAGGTCAGGGCATTGAGAGTGAAGCATCCGAACCTGATGATCCAGATGGACGGCGGGATCGATACGACGACTGCGCCGCTGGCACGCAAGGCAGGGGCGAATAATCTGGTAGCAGGAAGCGCGATATTTAAAGCGAAAGATAGGAAGGAGGCGATTGCGATGATAAGGGGATAAAAGGATTTCAAAGAAACCAAGGAAACCAAAGTAACCAAGGATGAACGATTGTTCGTCGGCTTCTTTGGTTTCCTTGGACTCCTTGGTTTCCTCTCGTCCTGTTCCCCGCTACACTCCCCGGCATGGCATCCAGTCGCTTCCTCGCTCCGCGCAAACGTCAGAATCAGCTCTTCACAGCTCTGCTTCTGCTGTTTCTCGTTCTGAGTTCGGTCTACTACATCACCGCTCCGGATCGCTCAGCAGATCAGAAGTACGAAAGTGCCAAGGAAGTGCCCATCAGCACGATCACGAAAGCCTACGAACAGCGTCAGCTCCAAGAGATCATCGTCCGCGGAAGCAATGTCTATGCACAATACCAATCCGGCTCCTACATCCAGTCCTACAAAGAAGTCGGCGATTCCGTTGCGACTCTCGGCTGGAACGATGCGAAGAATCCGACGGCAGTGCAGATCGATAACATCGAAGTGAAGAACTTCTTCAAGGCACACCTCGGCGACCTCCTCTTCTTCGTCATGCTCATCGCTCTCGGCATGTGGGTCTTTAGATCCATCGCGCGGAGCCAATCGACGGCGCTGTCGTTCGGAAAATCCCGCGCGCGCATCGCCGATGCCAGCGAAGTGAAGACGACGTTCAAGGACGTGGCAGGCTGCGACGAGGCGAAGAATGATCTCCGCGAGATCGTCGATTTCCTGAAGAACCCGAAGAAGTACACGACCATCGGAGCCAAGATCCCGCGCGGCGCGCTCTTAGTCGGCGCTCCGGGAACGGGCAAAACGCTCCTCGCACGAACGGTCGCCGGTGAAGCCGGTGTGCCGTTCTTCTCCATCTCCGGCTCCGAGTTCGTGGAGATGTTCGTGGGTGTCGGCGCCAGCCGGGTGCGTGATCTATTTTTGAAAGCCAAGCGGAATGCGCCGTGCATCATCTTCATCGACGAGATCGACGCGGTGGGCCGTCAGCGCGGAGGTGCCGGCTTCGGCGGCGGACACGATGAACGTGAGCAGACCCTGAACCAGATCCTCACCGAAATGGACGGCTTCGACAAAGACACGAACATCATCGTCATGGCGGCGACCAACCGACCCGATGTCCTGGACTCCGCACTGCTGCGCCCGGGACGCTTCGACCGCAGAATCTTCATCGATAAGCCTGACCTGAAAGCACGTGAGCAGATCCTGCAGGTTCATGCGCGGAACAAGAAGATGGGACGCGATACCGACCTGGAAGTGATCGCTCGGCAAACCGTCGGTCTCGCCGGCGCGGATCTGGAGAACATCATGAACGAAGCTGCCATCTTCGCCGCCAAGCGCGGGGTCAAGAGCGTGCAGCAGCAGGACATCGTCGATGCGGTGGAGAAGGTGACGCTGGGCTCGGAGAAGCGTTCGCGCAAGCTCACGGACAAGGAGAAGAGTGTCACTGCCTACCACGAGATGGGTCACGCCATCGTCGGTCATCTCTGCAAGGAATCGGATCCGCTGCACAAAATTTCGATCGTCTCCCGTGGGTTTGCCCTAGGCGTCACGTGGTTCCTGCCGAAGGAAGACCAGTACACGACGACGAAGCAGAAGTTCCTGGATGAGATCTGTGGACTCCTCGGTGGTCGTGCGGCGGAGCAGCTGACCTTCGGCGAGATCACAACCGGTGCGAGTAACGACATCGAGCGGGCCTCCATGATCGCCCGGAACATGGCGATGCGCTACGGCATGGACGAGGAAGAGCTGGGAATCGTTGCGTACGGCGAGAAGCAGGGCTCCCCGTTCCTGGGGGTCGACCTGGGATTGACGCGAAATTATTCCGAAGAAGCCGCCAAGAAGATCGACGCCTTCGTACGACGTGTCATCGGTGAACAGTACGAGCGTGCGAAGGGCTACCTGACCGCGAATAAGGCGAAGCTGGAACTCCTCGTCACCAAACTCATGGAAGTGGAGACGATGTCACTGGAGGAGTTCTTGGAGATTTTTGAGGGGAAAGAAGGCTGAACCCGCCGCGTAGCATCAGCTTGCAGCTAATGGTCGCACGGCTCTCGGAGCCGTGGCATTCCATAGACATGTGATTCTATACTGTTGCCCGCAATGTCAGTGATGATCCATCAGCCGCAGGAGAAGGACATTGATGCAATGCTCGTCTTTGACAAGCACATCAACAGAGACACCATGCTGAAGAAACTGCAGTCGGGAGAGCTGTTTGTCGCCCGTGACAACGGCAACATCGTTGGATACGCCCGTTACGGTTTCTTTTGGGACGAACTGCCATTCTTGAATCTCATCATTGTGTCGACAAAAGCCCGGGAACAAGGTGTCGGCACCATGATGATGGATCATTGGGAAGAGGCCATGCGACTACAAGGATTCAAGAAAGTACTGACCTCTTCTCTTGTTGATGAAACGGCTCAACATTTCTATCGAAAACGTGGATACCATGATATCGGCAGCTTCGTGCTACCTGGTGAAACTACTGAAATTTTGTTCCTGAAGGAACTGTAGATTTTCTATCTTCTTCCCCGCACTCCTGAAAACAATTGACGATTTTCCGTGCGAGGAGGGACAATAATGATGTCAATTCATGAGTCACCCTGCACGGGGCAATATCGAATCCCACCTCTTCGGGGGTGGTTTTCGAATACCACTCGATTTGCTTCTTTATGAGAGACGGAAACGAGGAATGATCCAGAGCTTCCGGTCCGGTCCGTGAAACGTCAAATCAAATTTTTCCAGGCACTGATAATAGCCAAGCAATACAACCGGCTCATGTTCCGCAAAGTAGACTGTGCCTTTCCATCGGATCGGTCGATAGCCCGGAACATCGATGCTGTAACCGATCTGCCGCTGAGAAGGCAGTGCAATAAATCTACCACCGCCTGCACAATCAATCGTCACTTTCTTTGTGTCATCAAGTTCGATCTGAAGATAATGTGCGACCTGCAGAGGGAGAATCGTCAGATCAGAACCTGTGTCTACGAGCGCGCGTCCGATGGGAAGTTTTTGATTCCCATAAGAGAAAACCACCGGCAAGTACGGTCGAAAGGAATATCCATGACTGCCTTCGCATTTAACGTAGGGAATTTCCACTGATGCCTGCAAAGTATGAATGCGACGGAACCAAATCGTACCGAATGGCATCTTTATCTTTCCGTGCTCCGACTTTCTTGACGAGCGTACCCAGCTCACGGCTTGTCGCCACCACTTTCTCACCGTTGCTTTCCACCCATTTGCCTGCGTTTTTCTTCGAGAAGATCATAAGGTGATAAGAATACTACAATGGAATGAATCCGTCACTCAAGAAAAATCCAGGGGGCAATGCCAGGAACGAACGTGTTACAATCCGCACATGCAACCCCTCTCCCCTCTCGACGGACGGTACGCCTCCAAGGTCGATGCCCTCCGTGCGTTCTTCAGCGAAGAAGCATTGATCCGCTCGCGGCTCTTCGTGGAAGTCAGCTACTTCGGAGCACTGGGGGATGAAGAAGGTGTCAAAGAACTGAGGCCGCTTGGCGCACGGCAGAAGAAAGCGCTGCAGCAGATGATCGATGAGTTCTCGGAGGTGGATGCGAAGAAAGTGAAGGAGATCGAGAAGACGACAAACCACGACGTGAAAGCGGTTGAATATTTCCTGCGCAGAGAACTGGAGAAAGTAGCCGGAGCCAAGGTGAAGACCGAGTTCGTGCACTTCGCGCTGACGAGTGAAGATGTGAATAATCTTGCCTACGGCATCCTCATCCATGATGCGCTGTCCCGCGTGCTCCGTCCGGAACTGCAGGCAATGATGGCAGCGGTTCGATCCATCGCCTCCGCCAATCGAAGCAGACCAATGCTTGCACTGACGCACGGACAACCCGCAACGCCAACCACACTCGGCAAGGAACTGATGGTGTTCGTGGAACGGTTGGAGCGCCAGCGCGACCAGCTCAAGACCTTCAAAATGCAGGGCAAGTTCGGCGGTGCCGTCGGCACGTATGCCGCGCACAAAGCCGCGTATCCGGATGTCCGCTGGGAGCGCTTCGGCGAGCGATTCATCAAGTCTCTCGGTCTCAGCCCGATCGTCGCCACGACACAGATCAACCCGCACGATGATCTGGCGGAACTGTCACACCTCTACGTCCGCATCAACACAATTCTCCTGGGATTGTGTCGCGACATCTGGTCGTACATCTCACGCGGTGTATTCACACAGAGGGTGATCAAAGGCGAAGTGGGATCGTCGACGATGCCGCATAAAGTGAACCCCATCGACTTCGAGAATGCAGAAGGGAACCTCGGCCTTTCCACTTCGCTCTTCAATCATTTCGCGGAGAAGCTGCCGGTGAGTCGTCTCCAGCGCGATCTGTCCGACTCCACCGTCCAACGCAACCTCGGCGTCGCGTTCGGCTACCACCTGCTCGCACTGAAGTCGATCGAGAAGGGCTTAAAGAAACTCTCCGTCGACAAGCAGTACCTGGAAGACGAATTGGCTGCGCATCCGGAAGTCCTGGGCGAAGCGGTTCAGACCATCATGCGACGACGAGGAATCAGCGATGCCTACGAGCGGATGAAATCACTCACCCGTGGCAAGAGGATCACGATTGCCGAACTTGAATCTTTTATGGAAAAGCAGGGATTCACGGACCCAGAGAAGAGAAGGGTGCTGGGGATGATCGGAAAGTAAAATCGTGAAGTCGGGTAATTGAGTGAGAACCGATCATTACAATACCCAATGACCAAGCCTCAATGACCAAATAATTCTCAATAACCAATTCCCAAGAAGCTATTCTCGTACAGGCATTTTGGTTATTGAACATTGGTCATTTTTTGGTCATTGGTCATTGTGAATTGGACATTTCCCACCTGCCGCCTTCATCAACGTTTCCCCGAGCATCCGGTGATACCGTTCAATGATCGGATTGCCGCGTGCAGGTCTGAGCCCCGGCGGTGAATTGAGCTCAAATAGCTTCCATCGTCCGTCGGATCCGAGGCCCAGATCGGCGGAGTAGACGCGGGATGGGAATGCCTCAAGTTGGTGATCGATTGCGAGAGCCATCTCCATTGCCTTCGTCGGAATCCGCTCTTCTTCAACGAGAATATAGGCACCGCCGAGCGCAAGATTTGAAAGCATCCCACCCGCGGGCGGCATGCGAATCATGGCGTAGGCGAACCGTCCGCCGACGAACGCCAGACGCAGATCGTGCCGGCCTTCCACCAGGCCGGGGATCCCCCGACTCGTATCGATACATTCCTGGACAATGAGAGGAAACTTCCGATCGTTCATCTTCGCATCCTTACGCGCACCGATGAAAATCCCCGCCCCACCCTCGCCGTCCGTCGGTTTGATAACCACAGGATCTGCTGTGATCGCCTGCAACGCCTCCGCATATTCCTTCTTCGAAGTGACCACGAACGATCGCGGACAGAATTCCGTGAATCGCTTGTATGTCTCATCTTTGTTGCAGAGAGCATGAAGTGCAGGATCATTCACCACATTCGTCTCAGCATCGCCGACGAAATCATCTCCCTTGTTGAAAACCACATTGGCATCGATGACATCATCCGATCTCTGAAACGTCTTTCCGTCGAACACCCAGCCGCCTGCAAATCGATTACCCCCACGAAATGATGCCATACTCCGGACAATTGCGAGTGTGCGCATCAAATCCAAAATCTGGGCTTCGGTGGTCACATCCAGCGCCGTGGTTGGCTCATCGGCGATCAACAAGTGCGGCCAGCAGCTCAAAGCCATGGCGATGACCGCGCG
>CAINWJ010000092.1 GCA_903854455.1 Candidatus Peribacteria bacterium
AAGGGACAACATCCGGAATATCAGAAGGAGCAATCCGAAAAAATTCAGAAAGAATGCCATGCCGAGAAACCATCGTTCAGAGCGCATCCAGACAATGTGGCTGCTGAGAAGCTTCAGCAGGTAGCCGGTTGCGAGAAAAATGGGGACCAGAGGCAATGCCTGGAGGAAGAACTGAGGAAAGAAGCCGAATGAAACCAGCCACGACTGATACCAGGGAAACAGAATCAGATCGGCGATCGTCACAAGGAAGGCAAGCAATACACCTGCTACCAGACCTGCCTTCAGGAGAAGTGGCAATGTCGCCTGAACCGAAGATGTCCACTCTTCGCGCTCAAGCATATCCAGAAAATCCGCCAGACGAATTCGGTCTGACGCGCTGCCGGAAAGCAAGATAATGGGATTGCCACGGTGCATGTGGACTGTCAGAGAATGCACGGTAATGTTATGCAAGCGAAGGAGGCTATGGAGAGATGCCAACACATCGCTCTGGGAAATGGGCATGCAAACGATGCGAAGACGAAACCTGTGTTCCAGCAGAGGCAAGCCCTTGAGCTGGAGACGCGGACGCTCCGGAAACAAGGAGAAAAACACGTCCCGTGCTCGCAGCGTCCCGTCACCCACCATCGCCAACACCTCATCGAATCCCTCACGCTGAAAATGCAGCGCAGTCGCGGCACACTGTGCACGCGTCAACGCCTGCACCGAACCCTTACCGAAGTGGGACAATTCACGCTCCAGCAACCGCGAACCAAGCATAATTTTTTCAGACCGTCTGACCTGCTTTAAGACATCAACGATGCGGAAACGTGCGTGTTGGGTAGAGACCATCGAGAGCCATCCTGCGGTGAGAGTCTGCACGGGACCGAACGTGCAACGGACATCGTCATCTTCTCGTAGGGTATGCGAGAGAGTAACCGGACGATCATTGACGGTAATATCAGTCACGCAGTGTGCCCGGGCATCGTACAGAGCGTATGCGGCATCCAGTACCGTTGCCCCTGCAGGCAGAGACACCCTCTTACCGTCAACGATGACCGGTAATGATTCCTGGAGAATATCGGAGGCAAGTGCCTCCCAGAACGCGCTGCTAGACTCACGTGTCCTAAGATCCAGCTCCTCCGACCGCCTGAGCCACCCGAAGCTCGGTGCCAGTGTCGGCCCTGCACTGAAGAGCGATGTGGCTACTCCGTTACGGGACTGTTCGTACATCTCAGGCGTACGGATACGCACCTCCACCGTACCGCTGTCGGGAAGAGCAACGAATGTGTGGATCCCACGGTATCCGGCATCCGTGGGAGATGCGATGTAATCCCTGAACTGACCGCTGATGGGACGGTAGCGGGTATGCAGGGTCTTCAGCATGTGATAGCAATCCTCTTCCGAGTGAACGATGATGACCACCGTGAAAGCATCGCGGAGGAGAGGGGCACCATCCTGCTTCTTCGCACGTTCGTAGAAGAGGAACAGGTTCCTAGGCTGGAGGAAGACAAGCTCGATGGCATCTTTCCCTCTGCCGCCCGAGAGGAAATGCTCCATAGCGGTAACAGCCGGTACGGCATCCGCACACATGCGATCCCTGAGATCCCGGATGACGATGCCATCATCGAATGCGTAGGGAACTGCCGCCTCAGCGAACGCCCGACGCACATCTCGCATCCCCAGATGGTAAGCGATGCGGTAGTACACGGTAAGTGTTTCCTGCGCGAACCGGCGACGACGCTCAGGCGGCAGCACATCGATGGTCAGAACGTTGTGGAGACGATCCGCAAGCTTGATGAGGATGCTGCGAACATCCAGACGCATGACTTCGAAGAGCTTGCGCAGCGTCTCAATTTTTCGATCCAACGGAAGATCGGGGCTCAGATCAGCAGTCGTGAACTTGGTGACACCCTCCACGAGCAAGGCAACATGCCGACCGAACTCCTGCAGAATTGCCGGTTTCTCTATCTTCGTATCCTCCAGCACATCATGGAGCAGTGCGGCGATGATGGTGTCACGATCGGCTCCCCACTGTCCCAGGATGCGGGCAACAGCCAGAGGATGGAGAATGTACGGCGTTCCGTCCTCACGCAATTCGGCGCCATGCGCCTTGGACGCGAACTCAAATGCACGCCGAACATCCGCTCGCTCTCCGGAGGAGAGGTGCTTCAAGTGCGCCTCGAGTGTTGTGAAGGACGCATCCATGATGGATGCAAGTATAGACCCCCGGAATCGATGAACCATACCATCCCAAGGACAGAATCAACTCCGATTGGAATATCCGCATCCAGCAAAGAGAAAATCTGTTCCGTGGCATGAAAGAACAGTAAAATAAGCGTGACCACTACTTCCCCCCGCAGGCCACGTCGTTCGTGAACGACGGTGGCAGGGGGAGAGACCGAGTGAGGGGGACGTGCGCGGAGGGAGAAAACATGAATTTCCGAAACAATAAAAAAAGGGTCGGAGACCGACCCTCTCTATGGCAAGCTGCTTATTTCTTATCACCGCAGCCTCCGCAACAACCGCCTGACATAAAATGAGGGAGAAAGAATAAATGGAAACGAATGATAGCAGAAGAAATCTGGCACTCGCAAGGGGTGAGTGCTAAATTGGCTGGACAAACCTACAATTTTTTCTGATGACCGCAGCCGGGACGCCGCGTCCCGGAAAATGGCATATGGAAGAGCACTACAAGCCTCATTGTTGCTTGCTCACGCAAAGAATTGCGCACTCAACTAACAATGATGTTTCCTCCCCAGCCCATCCCTATGACACTTCCCGAACTCACTGATCTTCCGGCAAGTCTCATTCTTCACCACCGGTCCATCGACGCACAACCGGATCCCCAGCGGATCCACAACGCAATTCCCGCATAATCCATAGCCGCATTTCATGTACCGCTCGAGTGACAGCTGTGAAGGAATTTTCTTGGCGAAAGAAAGATTGGATACCGAGACGAGCATCCGTTCGGGTCCACAGGCGAATATCTGGTCGACGAACGGCGTCGACTTGGAATGCTTCCGATCAGTCAGAACCTTCTCAAGCAGCTGAACATTGAATCCCTTGAATCCTTCCGAGCCATCATCGGTTGCGATGTGAAGCGTGGTCCTCGGTAACTTCTTGAATTCCTTCAGATAGAGAAGATGTTCCTTGCTTCGGGCACCGATAAAAACTTCCAAACTGCAACCCTCCGCGGTTGCGTTCGCCGCCGCGAAAAACATCGGCGCAGCACCATATCCACCGGCAACCAGCGCCAATCGCTGCTTCGGCTTCCATTCATAATGCGTACCGAACGGACCCCGCAGTCCCACTAAATCCCCTTTCTTGAGCTGTGCCAACGTCTTCGTCGTCTCTCCGACTGCGAAGAACGTGATCTGCAGCTTCTTGCCGTCGTCCAAGGCAACACTCATCGGAATCTCTTCGACGCCCGGCACCCACACCATGATGAACTGTCCTGGGCGAGCTCCAAGCGATACCGGAAACGTCATCGTCGTGACAAATTCGGTCTCCTTCTTCACAGAAGTGATTCGATATGTCTTGGGGAGCCGCGTTTGAAGTGGAATGATCATAGAATGAATGCTAACCGCTACTTGCTAACCGCCCTGTCCTCCGAAGCTTTAGCGAAGGAGGATAACCGCTCGCCCGGTGCATGCCACCAATTAATTCATGCAAAGATTTGATGCCTTCTTCTTTGCACCATTTGGTCATTTCATCACACACCAACTTGAATATCTTCTCTCCGCGGTAGGCGATTCCTGTACCGATGCCGATCAATGAAGCGCCTGCGAGCAGCATCTCAATCGCGTCCTCGCCAGTCATCACACCACCAGTGCCGATGATCGGTTTCGATCCTCCTGTCGCCTTGTACACGTCAGCGATGCATTTCACCGCGATTGGCTTGATGGCAGGACCGGACAATCCACCCACCTTGTTCGTCAGAATCGGCATGCGGCTTCGTAAATCAATCGCCATGCCCGGACCGACGGTATTGATCACTGTGAATCCATCGGCTCCCGCATCTGCGCAGGCGAGTGCGATCCTGCCAATGTTCTCGACATTCGGTGACAGCTTGATGAACACCGGAATCTTGGCGCTGACCGCTTTGACTGCCTTGGTAACCGCTGCCGCATCCGGTGCACTGCAGGCGAACGGTCGGCCGAACTCATCCTCCACGTTGGGGCAGCTGATGTTCACTTCCAGGAAATCCGGCTGGAGCTTGGAAATCTCCGAAGCGATCAATCCGTAATGATCGACAGTGTCTGCGATAATGTTACCGATCAGCGGCACGGGCTTGTCTTTGTTGTATTCACCAATCTCGTCCCGCGCCTTCTCGATGCCCGCATCCGGCACACCGACGGCGTTCAATGTCCAGTGCTCTGTTGAGATGACCACCGGATTGGCATGCCCCTTGTGCTCCTGGAGCCAGAGAGACTTCGTCGTCACGGCACCTGCACCGCACGCAGCAACTCGCCTCCAGCTGGCAGCGGTGATGCCCCAGATGCCAGACGCAAGGACGGTGGGGTTTTGGAAGTGGACTCCGAGGATCGTCTGGGAGAGGTTCATCGGGGGATAGAGTATCAGAATAAGAGAAGAAGAGAATAAGAGTGCCCCAAACTCCCTTGATTTCCGCAGCCGGGACGCCGCGTCCCGGCGTCATCGGAAACCCGATAAACTCACCCTCACGGATGTGTCATCTGTCTGGCATCCAGTGCCCTCTTCAGCTGTTCGATCGGCAATACCTTCTGTTCAACGCACAATTCCCGAATCGTCTTCCCGCTCGCCATCGCCTCCTTCGCGAGCGCCGCGGATTTCTCGTAACCGAGCAATGGAACAAGCGCAGTGACAAGCGACAAACTCTTTTCGATCCCCGCTTCGCACTCCTTCGGATTTGCCTGCATATCCACCACACATAAATCAGTGAATGCCCGGGTCACGCTGACGAGGAGATCAATGCTCTCAAGCATCGTCACCGCCATAACCGGCATCATCACATGTAATTGAAATTGACCGCCGGTCGCGCCCGCGAAGGTTATCGTGTGGTCGTTACCGATAACACGCGCCGCTACCTGCATCATGCTCTCACTCATCACGGGATTGACCTTGCCCGGCATGATGGAACTCCCCGGCTGCTTGTCCGGAAGACTCACCTCATGGAAACCGCAGCGCGGACCCGAGCCGAGCCAGCGGATATTATTGGCGACCGTGAATAATGAAACGGCAATCGATTTCAATCCTCCGTGACTGGAGACCAATGCATCACGTTGCGCCGATGCTTCGAAGTGATCCCTGGCTTCCGTAAATTCTAATCCCGTTTCCTTGGCGAGAATCGTGCAAACATTGGAAGCGAATTTGGGATGCGTGTTGATCCCCGTCCCGACGGCAGTTCCTCCGATCGGCAATTCGAGCAATGCGTCGCGTGCAGCTTCAGCACGTTCAATCGACAGACGGATCTGTCGAGCGAAGCCTCCGAATTCCTGACCGAGCGTGAGCGGCGTCGCATCCGCCAGGTGCGTCCGTCCGATCTTCAGAATCTCGCTCCACTCCTTGGCTTTCGATTCCAACGTCGTGGCAAGTGTCTGCAATGCAGGAATCAATTCCCGATGAATCGCCTGGCTCGCGGCAACGTGGATCACCGTCGGGAAGACGTCATTCGTGCTCTGTCCCAGGTTCACGTGATCGTTCGGGTGAATCGCCTTCTTGGCCAAAAAACGATTACCACCGACCAGTTCGATCGCACGATTGGAAATGACTTCGTTCACGTTCATATTGGTCGACGTACCCGATCCGGTCTGGTAGATATCCACCGGAAACTGATCTGCTAATTTCCCATCAGCAACTTCCCGCGCCGCAACAATCAGCGCATCGATCTGCTCAACGGAAAGCGGAGATTTGATGCCTGACTCAAACCGCTTCAGTTCACGATTTGCCTTCGCCGCCGCCCACTTCACCAAACCAAATGTGCGGATGAACTTCGGCGGAAATCCCTTCCCGGAAATGGGGAAATTATCGACGCCTCGCTGGGTCTGGGCGCCATAGTAAGCGTCTTTCGGAACGGAAACGTCGCCGAGAGAGTCATGTTCGGTACGTGTCGGATTGATCATGGGAAGATAATAGCAAAGTTCATGATCTCACCACTGTCGTATCCCGCCGCAACAACCAGATGCCCACGTAACTGAGGGGCGAGTAGAGCACACCCGCTCCCACTTTGAACGCCCACCACGGAATCATCATGAGGATGATTGTCTTGAGCGGATACACGCCGATGAACGCGATGGAATACCAGAGAACCGTATCCACCGCCTGACCCCAGCAGTTGGAGAGATTGGACCGGAGCCAGAAGAAGCGACCTCCGGTTTTCGCACGCAGAAAGAAGAACGACAGTACGTCCTGATACTCACCCGCAATGTAGGCGATGAGCGACGCGAAGGTGAACCGAAGCGACAGTCCGAAAATCTGATCGTACGCCTCGGGCATGAGGAAATCCGGCGATACCGGCATCACGTTGGACAGTGCATTGAAGCTGAGAAAAATGATGAGACTTACAAACCCGAACAGAACAAAAGCTCGGGCATGCGCCTTACCATACACCTCACCCACCACATCCGTCGTCAGGAACACCAGCGGAAAAGCGAAGATGGCAGTGGAGAGGTGCGTACCGAAGAAGAACGGCATGATCTTGATCCCCACTGTATTGGAGGCGAAGAGCGCCGTAATGTAGAGCGTGAACGCAGCCAGAAGCTTGCGATCAAACGTGATCGAACCAGATGTCATAGGATGTAGAGGAAGAAGCTATCATTTGTTTCCTGATGCAACTTTCATGAACGCCCGGAAGAGCGGCTGCGGCCGGTGTGGGCGGCTTTTGAACTCCGGATGGAACTGGCTGCCAAGCATGAACGGATGATCTTTGATTTCGACGATCTCCATCAGCCCCGTCTTCGTCCACTCACCGGAGAAAACCAATCCCTGATCTTCGAGCTGCTTCCGCAATGCATTATTAAATTCATAGCGATGCCTGTGCCGCTCGGAGATCTCGTCTCCTTTCTCCATCTGTCCTGCAACCTTGTACGCCTCGTACGCCTTCGTTCCCTTCTTGAGCTTGCAACGGTAGGCACCCAATCTCAATGTTCCGCCCTTCGCACGACCAGCGTGCTGACCGGGGAGGAAGTGCACGACATATTTCGAATGATCCAGTTTCTCCTTTTCATCGAATTCCTGACTCGTGAGTTCTTTGTCACCGAGCTTGGCTCTGGCAAATTCAATTGTAAGCAGCTGCGCACCGAGGCAGAGACCGAGGTACGGCACCTTATTGATACGTGCGTAATTCGCGGCGAGAATCTTCCCTTCGATGCCGCGCGTGCCAAACCCACCGGGAACGATCAAACCGGCGCAACCCTTGAGATCTTTCCAAACATCCTTGTTTTGTTTCTCCAGTTTCTCGGAATCCACCCAGACGATCTGTGCCTTGCGACCGTAGAAGACGGCAGCCGATTTGATAGCTTCGATGACGCTCAGGTACGCATCGTCCAAGTGCGTGTACTTCCCGACCAATGCAATCTTGATCGG
>CAINWJ010000093.1 GCA_903854455.1 Candidatus Peribacteria bacterium
CTCTTCAATATGTTGGCAGGCAGGACACTAATGAAGGAACTGAAAGGTAAAGAGAAATTCGTTCTGACAACCAAGCTGATCAACGGGACAGACGGTCGCAAGATGAGCAAAACGTACAATAACTGCGTCTACCTGACCGACTCGCCGCAGGAAATGTATGGTCGCCTGCTCTCCATGCCGGACAACCTGATCCCGCTGTACATGGAGTGCTGCACGGATATTCCCATGACCGAAGTGAAAGCGTGTGAACAAGCTCTGAAAGCAGGTAAGGAAAACCCCAAAGTCCTGAAGATGCGTCTCGCACGGGAGATCGTAACGATGTACCACTCCAAGGATGCCGCTGCTCATGCCGAAGCCGAGTTCGAGAACGTCTTCAAGAACAAGGGTCTGCCCGAGGACATTCAGGAATTCAAGGCCTCGAAGGGGATGCTCCTAATCGATGCACTTGCCGAAAGCAAGATCGTCGCAAGTAAGAGCGAAGCCCGGCGCCTGATCGAGCAGGGAGGCATCAAGATCGATGATAAACCCGTCACTGCGGTAGATGCGAAAGCAGGGATGGGGATCGTGAGGGTGGGGAAGAGGAAGTTCTTGAAGATAGTCTAACCAATCAGCTCAAGCAGTAGCCGCCCCTGGCTACTGCGACACATCCGCCACATGCTTCCCCCCTGCATCGTCGCCATCGGCGCCAGCACCTTCTTCGGTCGGGTGGATCCGCAGGGCGGGGGATTCATCGGGAGACTCAAAACATGGCACGAATCGAATCATCGCAAGAACCGCGTCTATAACCTCGGCATTTCGAGCGAAACGTCTACTGATCTGCTGAAACGGCTCATATCGGAATGCACGCCCCGCAAACCGGATCTCATCATTCTTGGAGCATCAAGTAACGACGCCAGACGTGTGGGGTCGAAAGAAGCACCGTGCGAAACACCCCTCGACCAGTATGCGGATAATCTACGAAAGCTCATCCAGCAAGCCACATTATTCTGTCCGGTTCTCGTTATGATCGGACATCCGATCGACGATGCGCGAACCAAACCCGTTCAGGGAACAAACAAGTACTTTTCCAATGTGGATCTGGAGAAATATTTCGATGTTACTAGAAAGACCTGCCAGGCAGAGAAGATCCCGTGCCTCGACATTTACAATGAGCTGGTTGGTAGCGATTTCAGGTTGGGACTTTGGGAAGACGGACTCCACCCGAACGCTGTCGGCCATCAAAAGATCTTCAAAATGCTTCAAGAATTTTTGCTGTCTCACTTCGATTCGAAGTAGGTTCGTCGGAATCCTCGATTTCTTCGGTTTCTCCTGCCCTCCGTAGCTCGAAAGCGAAGGAGGGTCGGAATCCTTTCTCATCGGAGAAGGGGATAGTGAACTGTACTCCCCTACTCATTTTCGAGATTTCTGCACAGTTTCCATGACTTTTGGAGCCAATGCAGCAGATCCACATCTATCACATTGCTTATCTGTAAGCCAAAAGTGGGGCGAGGGGAGTGGGTTTTCGGCTACCAGACAATCATTCCTGAGTTCAGTCGAACAATAGTTTTCCACAGTTCTGTGCATATCTTCGTCTGTGGATATCCTCGATGAAATAACACTGTTTTGTTTATCTGATGCTGAAAATCATAGAGAGGGGAGCAGAATCAGCATATCAGTTTAATAACGCACAATGTATCTTGTACATTATTAAATACACGCTCAATGTTTAGTTCTCCATCTCAGTGATGGAAATGCTGTCCGCTATGGACGGCAACGCCATCGCCCACGGCGGCCACAGTTTCACCTCAACTTTGGAAACTTCCGGCAGGTTCTTGATGATCCGGTATGTTTCCGTGATCGACTTCCCTGCCGAGTTATCCCGAATGTACTTCCCGAACTTGGCACCACTCGGGGTCATGGGGCTAATGATGAACCTTTGACTATAGGTGAGATCGGCTGTCAACTTCACCCACTTCAAATCATCATCCCAAGGCGGAATGACATGAAGACCGATATTTTCCTTGGTCAAAGAGGAAGGAACGATGGTCTTATCTGTCGGGACACGCTGCGATACGTCATTCTTCAACATCGTGAGGAGATCATGCTCATCGTAGAGAATAACGGTGTAATCAACTTCTCCCTGAATCGGAATGGATGCAACATTTTGACCGATAAACGATTCTCCAAGATCAAATTTTTTGAATTCAGTTTTCGTCAGTTCGTCGTACTGCAGCTGCACGAAGTGTTTATTGCCCGAGAAATTCATGGTGATACGATCTTCTTCCACCTGCTGGCGTGCAACCATGATCAATTCCTGCTC
>CAINWJ010000094.1 GCA_903854455.1 Candidatus Peribacteria bacterium
ATATTTTCCTCCAGCGGTTTCGCTGTGTCGACGACGAACAGCCATGGCATACGCCCTCGCCGCTTCGTAGAGCTTCATGTTCATTGCGGCTTTGGTAAACTCATGTGGCTTGTCCTTGTTTTCTCCTGATAATTTTCCTACTGGAATCTCTTCAACAAATCCCTTGAGTAAAGCAATGTCATTTTTATTACTACTCAGGGCTCCACTGATGGCTCTGTTCTTATCGCACTCTGTGCAGATATCCCGGAACCGAAGATAGAAATATTTGGTGTACATATCCAGACTACCTAAGAAAGGAGTCTCCGAAGGCTTGTTGCCGGGAATAATGGACATCAGCGTGACCAATCTTCCTTCTTCATTCGTATTCAGAAGGGCCTTATCAGTCTTGTCTTTCACTGTAACGATATGGTCTTTCAGAGCAGCTTCAGCAGTATCTCCAAATTGCTTCTCAATAATCTTCTTCGGATTACTTCTTACACTTTTCACGTTTTTAATGCCCCAGGCGAGTGCCGCCATTGCGCCTATTCCGAGCAGTGGAGTGGAGGCGGCTCCCAGCATCGCCATGAGAGCGTCCAGACCACCGACACTCTCCGCCAGCTGAAATATTTCCTTGAGGTAATTGACTGCCACCAAGTACGACGCCGCACCTACCGCACCGCCTTTCACTACATTGACGGCTGACCGGATAGCGGGATACTTCTGCATGAGTGTCTGTGACCACTGGTTCTTGGCGTCTTTCTGAACATCTTCCCAGGATTTCGGAGCGCTTTCTTTGTACTTGCTCCATCGGTCGCCAATTTTCTTTCCTACTAATGGGAAAAGCCCGAAACCGCTGACCAGTATCAGAGTGCCATTCCTAATGGTGTTCAGGCCAGGCAGCAGAGATACCCCCCTTCTGGCCAATGCTGAAGCCTTGTTGATGCCGTTGCGCATCGCCCCCCCGCTCTTCGTCAAAGTAGGATCCTCACTCAGATCGAAACCATCTTCTAGGGGATTTTTCTTAAGATGAATGTTGTAACCGTTGAGGTACCACCCGGGCTCGGACTTGGTTACTGGATTGCTTTCTTCAGAATCGGAAATCCTTAGCCCAATTCTATGCGCATATTTATTGTAAATTCTTGCAATATCTTCATTGGAACTAGCTAATGCGTCTAAAATATCCTTGAGTATTGGGGCATTCACAAGAAGTAATCCTTCATTTGTCTCATGTTGGGTCGTACCAGACTCTAACGATTCTATTCGCTCGTTTTCTCTCGCGTGCGATAAAGCTCCATGAAGGTAACGATAATCATTCTTTGTCATACTGACGGTGGATGGAGATTCTTCAACATCGTCGTGAGATTCTTCCTCTGTCGGAGCACCTGGATCCTCCACAATCCGCGGCGTATCGGTCACCGTAAGCACAGGCGCTTCCAACGGGGGCAAACCGACTTTTGCTCGCAATGTATTCACCATTGCTCTGTCCTTTTCGGCAACTGTCGGATAATTTTCGAGAATTTTTTTCAGCTGACTAGATGGTATCTTCCATTCAGGTGAAATTAGTTCACCATTTGTATGAACACGAGCAAAATTTAAATCAATATAAATGTCATAATCCAAATTTTCATATTTATTCATCTGGAGAGTAATGACAGGATCAGTCTCCTTTACCTCATCTGTAGCTAAAGAAGCCAGGACGGACTCTCCTTCTTCACCCAAGAGAGATCCAGTCTCCGCGCTCGACACAGACGCACTTGATCCAACGGGAGAGCCACTTGCTGCCGGATGAGCGTACTTAAGAGTTATTCCCCTTTCCTCCGCTACGCGCAGTAATTCCTTTCCTTTATACATCCAATATTTCTGATCAGAAAGGCGCGTGGAATGTATCTCCGCTCTCTTTCTCATGTCATCCAACTTCTCGGGGGTAACCCCCAGTAACTCCGCCGCTACTGGTGTAGGAAATTTTTTCTTGAAAAATGCTTCAGATCGTACTGGCGGTCTATCGGAATCGACAGCAGTCTCGGAGGCAACATCAGTAATAGCAGTAACGGTGACATCACGAAGGCGTTCTACCTCTGCTACAGCCGGAGGAGTCGTCTCAGGCGCTGATTCAGTGCCCAGTGGCGGCAAATGCAGTTCGTCCTGATGACTCATGTACATCTCTGTTGCTACTCCACCGAGAGAGACGGTGTCCTTCAGTAATTGAGCGAATTTGGGACCATCGAGGAAATAGCCACCACTACCACTCATTTTGCAACAAAAAACAAGCTTGGTACGAAAATTTGTTTCCCCCTGATTCTCTAAAAGAAAAGCGAGAAATTTCGTGTACTCATCACCGTCCAGAAACACCTGCCCTGGCATCTCTGCCTCTGAACTGCCTATGGTATGGAGAGGGGTAGTCATTGTTTGAAATTGATATTAGAAATATTTATTTGTCTAGTTTTTGGAGAAGGTCATTTGCTAACTTCACTGTCGCATTCTTATTAAAGTTTTTCGCAAATCGTTCCTTCGGCAAGTCTCCAAAATATCCAGCTTTATCTCCTGCCCACTCCAATGCTCCTCTCCAACTCCATCCTCCGCGTGTCGGCTTCTGCGGCTCAGGAAGATTATTAGTCTTCAGGTATGCCTGATACTTTTCATATCCCCTCTTATTCTCATATTGCGGATCCTGAACCGTATTTTTCCCCTTGAATGCCATGTATTCCAGCAATGCAGACACCACATTCGTCAGCTTGTCATCCTTGGCGACACTCGTTGCCCGGTAAAGCTTCTGTACGTCTGCCTCCAGTGTCATATCTGTGTCCGCACCATCCTTAAACCTCTTCAAAATGCCTTCAGTTACATCCTTCCCCAGTAATTTCCTAATCCCCTTGTCCATCAGCTGCTGAACCTTGACCTGATCGTCGCCACTCAAATTCGCACGTTCCTGAATGAGCGCATCGAGATCATCGGGTTTTGTAATTTTCTTCAAGGCAACCTCCTCGATATTTCCTACTTTTCCATCACTCACGCTGCGGAGGAAGGGTAAAATCTCGTCAACAGAAACATTTGGGAGATCGTTTTTTGTTTTTTCGACAAAGTCATCAACTGTCTTTCGAATTTTTTGTGCATCTTTTGGATTCGATGTTATTAAATCAGAAAGCCCTTTCAGTGCCGCAACACCTTCAGCAATTTGTTTCAGTCCTTTGAACTTATTAATTGCGTCATTAACAACTTCCGGCTTTTTCTCTTCCGCTTTCTTCTTCGGTCCTTTCGCCACTCCCGTCGGCGTCGTAGCCTCCGTCGTTTCCGGTGCGGGGGCTGCCCTGCTCACCTTGCCTTCCTGGAGCAACTCCTTGCCAACGGGATCATTGGCTACAGCCTTCATGACGGGAGAAAGCTCTGGCTTGGATTCAATGTAGAAATCCTCACTACCTTTGATTGCAGCGCGAACAGGTCCTTCCATGGGTACATTGCCACGGGTTGTGATGAGGTTCTGACGGAATAGCTTCGCGCGCTCTTCGGTCATCATGGCATCGCGGAATACATTCGGATTAGTGACATCAGGAGCCAGGGCACTCTCCATGGCAACGTTGATGAGGAGCGTATCCACATACGCCTCGTACTCCTTGTACGCCGGACTATCCTTCGGACCCACACTGTCCTCCGCACCGCTGAGCATGGCTGCCCTGTAGGCAGCGATGTCATGCGACATGTACTTCTCCGCATCGGTATTGGTGATGACACCGGCAACTGCTGCGAACGGGGAGGCGATCCACGCACCGACGGAATCGCCGGAAGCGTACTGGACCAATCTCCCAGGCAATTGCTTCTGATTGCCCATGAAACCCAGGACGTGCTTGCCGTCGTAATGTGAACGGATGTACTCGTACGTACGTTGAATATTCGGATCGTTGAAATCAATGAATTTATTGTTCACAATTTTCAAATCAGTCCACGGTATCTCCAGGGGTTTCACTTGAGTGTACGTATCATCATCCATCCCGTTATTGATCTGCTCCATGCGGTACGCCAGCACACAGGAGAAGATCTCCCGCTTGCAGAGCTCCAGCGCAATGGCTTTCTCGGACGGAGTCTTCTTATCCCCAATAAATGTCTGCAGGAATCCACGAATCTTCTCCTTAGTCGGACTGATCTTGGATAGAGGTTCAAGACAAGCGCGAAGCTCCTCTGCCGCCTTGGCATCATCAGCAACATCCTTGAGTTCGGCAGGCTTGGTCGCATCTTTGCATGTTGCGATGAAGTCTCCTGCACCACGAATCGCCGGACCGGTGAAGTGATGCCGGTACAGCCAGTACCAGAACTCAACTGCTTTGTCCCCGACGAATGACGCGGCATCGAATCCTTTTTCCGCCACGAACTCAATACTTTCCGGACCGTGGTTGATGACACCGATCTTGAGATCCGAGAAGAACTGAAGTGTGCTCTTGTAGGCAGCCATGAAGTCCTCTTTCCCTTCCCTCATAGCGCGGTCCTTGGCGGGGATGAAGCTCTTCATGAAACTTTCATAGGTTGCCAAGGCACCTTTCTGCGCACTCTTGAGAATCGGCGGTACTCCTTCCTTCGCCCAGAGAGCCTGCAACTCCGCGAAGTTCTTGCCTTCCCCCCACCAGTACGTCACCCAGCTGAGCGGCGCACCTATGTAGGCGGAGAACCATTCCAATACCGTGCTGTTCTCCAGTGCATCGCGCATGGCAGGCGTCGGACGCTCCCGGACATACACGGCGAGGAGTGAGAACTTTTTACCCGGCTCGTTTGCTGCAGCTTGCTGATATTCCTCTACCCATTCTCCGCCGAATCCTTCTTCCGTGAAGGTGACGTAACGCTTGCGAATGAGCTCGGCACCCTTGTTCGCCAGATCTGTGTCACTGGTACCGTCAAGCCCGTTGGACTTGGCGATATCAATGCACATGGCCTCGAACGCCCTGAACATGTAGCCGTATGCCTCATTCGTCCTGCTGTCTCTGCTCTCAGTACGGTTCGCGATCATGCCCATACGATTCATAACAGGACCCGGATTGAGCTGCTTCGGCGCACCATTCATCCAGTTTTCCCTCGTTCCTATGTTGTCCCTCCACGCCAGCAATTCCTCCACGGAAACGGGATTCCCGGGATCCGTCAGCTGCTTCACCGCCTCGTGACCTAGATCCGAATCCATGAATTCATATCCCTTGAGCTTGCCGGATTTCCTGAGGAGCTGCTCGCGGGATGATGTCCGGTCACGTTCATTCATGAACGTCAGACCGAAACGTTCGAACACACCTTTGCCACTGGCTTCCTTGAGCGCGATATCCAAGCCGAAGGTCATGGGCACCGCCCAAACCGCGAACTTGGTGAGACCTCCCCGTTCCCATCCTTTGTAAATGGCGTACAGAGCTCCGCCGACGAGTGTGCATGCCAGCACCTTCTTCACAGGATCGTTGCTGTTAAACATCTTCTTCACCGCATCCGAACCTGCATAAATGACATTGAGCGGACTGTTGAACCGCTCCTTCGCGGCATTCTGGAGATAGGAAGTCGTCTGATCCTCCGCCTGTTTCAGGAGATGATCCCGGATGAGTCCGACCATCCTGTTGGCGTCAGCAACTGAAAGTTTGGGATCATCCGTCTTCGTCGTGAATACCCTGACAAATATCCCAACGTCCACCTTCTTGTCCGCAGATCCCATAAATGACGGATCATCAAGAAGAATTTTTTCGAGAGCGGGACCTGCTTTAGCCGGCTCCGTGAGCCAGTTGTCGATGCGTGTGTCGCCGACTGCCAGAGGATGCTGATCCGGTGGATCCCCGACAAGCGTGTAGTTCAGGACATCCCGGGCACCTTTGTGCACCTTGAGACCGATATTCTTTAGCGGCTGCAGGATATCCCTGCCCCCCAGCTCCTTATTCTTGAGCACGTTCCCGCGGAATGCTTCGCTGCCGTTCGGTTCATCTCGTAATCTCAGATCTGCATCAGTGGTATTTGCGTACGTCCGTGCCGGATCCAACCCCTGCTGCATGGCGATATAGAACGCCGTCGCACGATCCTTCTCCGGCAATTGCGAGTAATTTGTCTTCTTCAATTGTTCGAATGTGAAATCCGTAGCACGCAGGAGATCCTTGTACTGCTTCACCCGTTCTTTGACAGCGGCAGCCGCACCAACCGGCTTGTCCAAGTCATCCATCTGCTGCTGCAACTTCACGATGTCGTCGAATACTCCAGCCAACGGAGATTTCTCCTTCTTCTCCTTATCATCACCCATGGCATCCGCCTTCATCATCGTTTCGATGGTGTTCTTCACCTTCTCCAGTGCTTGTATCTGCTCCAGCAGCGGGAGCTGCTTCTCGTTCAAGTCCTTATTATAGATGACATCGGGCAAAGACTTGATCCATCTCCACCATTTGCCGGCACCGCTCGCAGCACCATTTCCTGTCTCGGCACCGTATGCCATGGCGCGCTCTTTCCACGTCGCATCCACCTGGAGTGTTCCGGCAATCTTCTTCACCTGCTTCAGTCTCCACTTGGCGGCGAGGAATTTGCGGAAGGAAGGCTCATTCCAACGCTCAGGAACCGGCTGACCTTCCTTGAGCCCGAACGCCGCGAAGTCGGTGTCGGTGATGTCGCCGAAACCATCTTTCAATATTTTTCGAATATCGCCGAATACAGGATTTGTTTTCGGCGTGATGATATCGCATGCACTATCAATTTGAATCCCATCCGGTTCCGGCATACTTTCCCTCGCTTTCTTCACAATGAATGCAACAAGCGTGGCGTCGCTCCAGTCCTTTGGAGCAGCAGTGTCATTCTTCAATCCTTCCGACTCACGCTGAATATCGGCATCCTTGATCGAAGTAGAAAATTTGGCATTTAGTGCGCCTGCAAGTTTATTAAAATTCAACTTATCATCTGTTTTTGCCAGACTGATCTGATCCCGTGCCCACTTCTGCAGGAGCAGCCGCTCGTTCGCCTTTGCATTGACCGCGGACAGCGACTCGCCCCACTCGTGGTACACACCTTGATTTTTCAGATACTGCACGAGTGCTGCCTTACGATCTTTCCATTTGGGTCCATCGATCTGAGTTAATTTGATGTCATCCTTTTCATCCGGGCATACGATCTTTCGCAATTCATTCTTGTCATAAGAAATCTTCTTATCGTCCTTTGGTAATCCATCTAAAATCTTCTCCAGAACCTCGAAATCGATATACCACTGGTCTCCCACCTTGATGACCGCCATATCCACGATGGACTGCGCATCATCGCCAACGACATTCAGATTGAAGATGCGGCGCGGTTGTTCAGCTGCACTCGTTACTTCCAGATTCTTAGCTTCGAGTTCTACGATTTTTGTCGTGAGTGCCTCACTCAATTTTTGTATGTCTGCTCTCTCGTTATCAGTGAAATTGCGCAAACGACCCAGCTCTTCCAACTTCTTGAGAATATTGGTTTGATCGGCGATGGTAAGAGCTTTTTCATCGCTGGATAAGAGACTTGGAAGGCTTTTCAGTATTGATAACCTCCATTTTTGGTTTCCGTTTGAAAGGTTCTTTGTCACAATTTCAAAACCTGCAATCTCCAATTTTTTCCAATCTGCAATCGGGATGATACCGGCAATCGCTAACTGTATTTCCTTTCCTGGAAAATCGAAATGAGCCAAATCCGTCCCCAGAGGAATTGCTCTTGCAATAGCCTCCTTCAACTCTCTCTGCGTCTTCTTCTCTGACGTCATGCTGCAAACAAGAGCTGCGATGTCCGTGAGGACATTCATGCGTTCCGTCTGCTGCTCCAACGTGCTTGTTCTTTCGAGAACTTTCTGAAGTACCTGTACTTGTCCGGTGGTTGTAAGAACATTTCCGGAATATTTTGTTTCGAGTTCGCGGGCATCCTTCAGAACCTTGGCACTTTCATCTAATTGAGCGACAAACCCCCTCGCCAGTGTGGAAGCGTCGCCTTTGATGCGCTCCAGTTCCTGCGTACGCCTCAAAACTTCCTCACCCTTCAGCGTCGCGATGGTCGCGACTGCACCGGGCGGAATAATCTGCAGAGTGCCATCCTGCAATCGCTGGATGAGTGCGAGCGTCAGGTTCAGCTTGCCCTCGTCAGCCAGGATTGCCCGGTACTTGGGATTGTTCGTCGCTGCGATCCGGAGTTCCGAAATAATCTGCGCCCTATTTGCAGCGGCAAGTGCTTCCTGCGTCTCTTTCTGCACAACAACCTTCGCTTCCGCCTGAGTCGGAGCAGGACTTGGATTCTCTGCAGGAGTAGCCGTTGGATTGTTTGTCTTTTCGTCAGCCATAAAATCTCTCTATTGTACCCTATTTTGCGATTTCGTTCAATCCCTGTCTGGGACGTCGCTCACCGTCAACATGACCTCTGCTTATACAGAAGCCAAAATGTATCCATTCTCTACTTCCAGTATACCCCCTGCTGGTGCGCTATCCGAAGAACGGTGACGGTGACGATTTCCCGATGAATGATGTAGATTTATTACCCTGCAGCCGGGACGCCGCGTCCCGGGGGACAAAATCATAACCGCGCCCCGGCGTCACCAGATATCCAGTGGATCCATCAGCTCCTGATAGTGCAATGAGCTCCAAGGCCACTCTTCGATTTCCCTTGCTAATCCATGCTTCATTCCATTGCCCTGAACGTATGCAATTGCCGCAGATAATTGCCGCTCATCACGAATCCATTCGTCGTAAAATCCTGACTGCCAACGAAATCGTGATGCGTATCGAGAAGACATTGCTCTGATTTCCTTGGCACTGTTCGATTTGAACGATTGCATGAAGCGACTCAGTCCTCTGTGACTCGTGGTAAGAATGAGATGTATATGATTCGGGAGAATGCAAAATGCATGGATGCCAGCCTTATAGATCGCTTTGGTCTCAAACAAATTTTTGATAAGAATATTCGGGATGCCATCACATGTGCACCATGGAACATTATTTTCCGTCTTGTTCGTGATATGAAAAAGACCAAATTGCTTTCTGTGAATCTGTGGCATGGTGGCGATTCTCGTCACCGGGACGCGGCGTCCCGGCTGCGGAGAATATGGAATGGAAAATATGAAATATGAATCATGCAAACAGATTTATTCGACCCGAATCCATTTGAGCTTCAGTCCGAGCACCGTCCCCAGCACCCCCATCGCCGCACCCGGCAAGGTCATGAAGAGCAACCAGGAGGCAGAGACAGGGTCGTCAGATGATGTGCCGGAAATATCGATATCTGCGCCTGCAGAATCCTGAAGCTGCTCACGATACGAAGCGGCATAGGCAATCGTTCGCTTGCCTGCAGGACTGGCTCGCTTCACAGCCGACGATGTGAGGCATCTGTTCTCCATACGTAGTGTCGGACTGGAAACACAGAAGGATCGGCTGGATTCATTCCAAGAATAGGACTGACCGGTCTTGAGTTTGGGATACTGAACATCCTGAACAACCGACCCATCCGGAGACCGGAGCGTGACTGTGCCACCGTCGTTCGGAAGCTGGAGCTTTACGTCGCCAGTTCGCAGGAGCAAATATCTTCCCGAGCCCCAGCCCATGCGATGATCCAGCTTTTTCGATCTCTGACCGATCGTGAGCGTCCAGCCGGAGAGCGTCATCGGCTCCGTGCCTTCCCGACTAAGCTCCACCCATTCAAATGCCAGTTCCGAGCGGGCGGCATGCGCATCTGGGGCTGGGAAAATTTCGGAAATAAACACGGTTCGATCGAGATTGAAATGCGATGCAGAGACGTCCGACCGGACGTCTGAACCAAGTAATCCAACCACAAGATTTTTCGCATCGGTCAGGGCTGTAGTCTGATCGATCGACCACAGACCGATCCTCAAATTCCTCGCTCTGGACTCTAGCTCCAGAAAGAGATCCTTCCGTCGATACTCGAAAGCATAGGACGCTCTTGCGAGACCGTTCACAAGGAGCTGATCCTGCAAAAGGACACCTCCATCCATGGAAACATACGCCAGTAAGCGTCCGTACTTGTCCCACAGGTCTGTATCAAATTCCAGTTCAACTCTTTTGTTTTCTATCAGGGCTCTGGTGAATTCAAATGCTTCTTGAGCAAATGGTTCTGGAGCACCGGTATCGGTGAATACTTCCGGAGTATCGACTCCGAGTAAACGAACCCTGATAACGTCTGTCCCCAGGGCTCTCGCCGCATCCGGATCAACGGACAGATCGAACGTATCGCCATCGACGACCCTCGCGACCGTACCACGAACCGTGGTGCTCCGTATCTCGGATGGCAGATACACGCGGTCCTCCTCCGGCATCTCCCACGTGACAGTCGACAAAACATCTCCATTGGATGCCATCAACCTGAGCGTGTCAGTCGTATTCTTGAGCTTAAACTTGGTTTCGCTGTTCCAGATCCGCAATGTCCCACGAGCGTCCATGGAACCGGCAAGTTGGAAATGCTGCTTCGTTGTTTCCCCAAGCACCAGCTCATACCCAACAAGCGATACCGGATGATCCTCGACGTTCTTAAGCTCCACCCATTCCTTGCCAGTATCGGCACCCGGGGGATTGGGCATGACCCCGGCAATGATCACCCGGGAACCGTCGTACGGGATCACCGGGGATACCGAACCTGCCGACGATGATGCAACCGACGGAATCACCTCCACATTCAGTGTCTGTACCAACGTATTACCACAGTGATTTACCACTGCTAGATTCACAATCGTGATGCCGGGATTCGTAAATGCATGCGAGGAGGGATTGCAGCTGGTACTGGAGAATCCGTCCGTAAATGACCACCGGCAGGTGAGTCCGGTGAGTGACCCAGACAGTGCGATCGCTTCGAAGTTTACGGTGGTGTGATCGGTGCCTTTGAGTTCGCCGGATTGGACGGAAATTTGGATCGCCAGAGGATCGATACAAGGCGCAGGCGTCGCCGCCTGCGCAAAGGAAAACGAAGAAACCGACGATTCCGAAGAAACCGAGGAATCAGGATCATAGAGCGGGGCTGCCGCCCCGCAACATGAGGATAAAGCAGCAGGCGTCCCCGCCTGCGAAAAGGACGTTCCCGCCTGCGAAGATGAAGAAACAGGTATCGCCACCTGCGAAGACGATATCCCCGCCGATGACGATGTTTGTCCCGAGGTGTCCAATCCATTGGCATATCCCGGCGTACCAAAGACATGCGTGCCGACATCAAACCCCACAGATGTCGTCGCCGTACGCCAGTTCGTCTCCAGGCTTCCGGATGCCAAAAGATCAATTCTCTCCATGCTGGCCTTGGCACCGGTGCCACTGGGATTGGCACCGGCGAACGGAGCACCAACACCGTCATCCACCTGATCGATGATGGCACCGGATGCATTCTTGAGTTTGAGTAAAAGCTTGGTATTGGGTAGTGACAGCCCTGAAGCATAGACATCGGGTTCACGCACCAGCCTGGAATCCGCCTCATGCTTGCTGCCGACGATCAGGTACTGACCGGGATTGATGACTATTCCAGCGTTGAACGTTGCATCGACACCTTCCGCGCCCGTGCTCTTTAAATACGTAATGGTCCAACCGCCCAAATCAACAGCTTGGTCTGACGGATTGGCGATTTCGAGCCATTCATCAGATGTCGAGATGTCGCTCCCCGGCCACATCACCTCACTGATGACCACCTGACCCAACATCGACGTGGGAAGCAACATCAGAACCGTGCCGAAGAGAACCTGAATGAGGCGCATGCTCTGTCATAGAAGCAGCGGAAATATTTGATAGACATCGTCCATCGATTGGAAACTTTGTATGACAACGGCTTGTTGGCTTCAGTAAGGGATGAAGAATGTTCTGCAGTGAAAAAGAACATACAACATTGAGACGCGCTTGGTAACATACTGCTTCGTACTTTTCTTTTCCGCTTGAGTTCAACATCCAAGTGCAACACCCGGGTTTCCCCCTACTGTGTTGCCTATGGACACCTATCATCATTTTTCCATCATTGAGCGAGAGGAAATTAGCAGAG
>CAINWJ010000095.1 GCA_903854455.1 Candidatus Peribacteria bacterium
AACGGTGACTGAGGCACTCAAGTTGAAGGCTGATCAGACAACGATGACTGAGGCACTCAAGTTGAAGGCGGATCAGACAACGGTGACTGAGGCACTCAAGTTGAAGGCGGATCAGACAACGGTGACTGAGGCACTCAAGTTGAAGGCTGATAAGACGGAGATGACCAAACAGCTGAATGCCCAGATGACACTCATCAAAAAACTCACTGCGCGACTAGACGACCAGCAAGCTATCATTGAAAAACTCAATACCATCCGAGGAAGCGTGGAAGATTGTGATACTGCACTGAAAAATACTGGCATTCAGCTTTGGAGGAATAAAGATAAAGCATATGAAAATTTCCTCTATATCATGTACCCCTTGAAACAGAGTATTCTGGAAGCAATTGCAAAATTGCCGCCATATAAAAAGTCTAAACTCCCTACAATCGTCATTGGTACCAAGGATGAAACTCCTGGTATCACGGAAACGGATAAGGGCGTAAAGGTCATTGTTATCCCTGAGAATGTCGATCGAAAAGAAATCGCCAAGCATCTTCAAGATGCCCTAAAGAAACTCTGATCATTACTTCACCAACTCTCCACGCCTGCACCCCACAATCTATCGGGTTGCAGGCGTTTTTTATGAATGCGATCTTCCCACTGACACTCCAAATTCCGCTACAATCCCGCCATGCCAACCAAGCAACCTGTCATCTGCGTCGTCGGTCTCGGGTACGTCGGCTTGCCGCTCGCGGCGGCTTTCGGACGAACGGGATGGACTACTCTTGGCTTCGACATCAACACTGAACGGATCCGCACGCTCAAGGCAGGCGAGGACTGGACGCGGGAACTGTCATCAGAACAACTCAACTCCACCAAGGTCGAGTACTCCGCTGATCCTGCCATCATCGGCAAAGCAGACACGGTGATCATTGCGGTACCAACACCGGTGGATGATGCGAATAATCCGGACCTCACGCCTGTCTATTCTGCGAGCAGAACTGTCGGGAAGCACATGAGCAAAGGCACGGTCGTGATCTACGAGGCGACGGTGTATCCCGGCGTCACGGAGGAGGAATGTGTACCCATCCTGGAGAAAGAATCCGGACTCAAGTGCGGACCGGACTTTACCGTCGGATACTCGCCGGAGCGAATCAACCCAGGTGACAAGGAGCACACGGTCGATAAGATCGTGAAGGTGGTGGCGGGACAGGACGCGGCAACCACCGATCGCGTTGCCATGATCTACGAAAAGATCATCACCGCAGGTGTGCACCGGGCAGCAAATATCAAAGTGGCGGAGCTGGCGAAGGCACTGGAGAACACGCAGCGGG
Source organism: Candidatus Peribacteria bacterium (assembly GCA_903854455.1). Classification (GTDB taxonomy): domain Bacteria; phylum Patescibacteriota; class Gracilibacteria; order Peribacterales; family Peribacteraceae; genus CAINWJ01. The sequence goes on from CAINWJ010000095.1 coordinate 1,317, forward strand.
ACATCAACATCGCGCTGATGAACGAGATCGCACGGTTCTGCGACCGACTGGGAATCCGGACCAAAGATGTACTGGAAGCCGCCGGAACCAAATGGAACTTCCTCAAGTTCTCCCCGGGACTGGTCGGCGGTCACTGCATCGGCGTGGATCCGTACTACCTGGTACACAAGGCCAAGATGCTCGGGATGCACACGGAAGTGATCTCCGCCGGACGGAAGATGAACGACACCATGACCACGTTCATCGACCGGCAGATTTCACATGCGATGGCGCAGGAAAAAATATCGCCAGTGGGTGCCAAGGTGCTGGTGCTGGGTGCGACGTTCAAGGAGAACGTGCCGGACACGCGGAATGCCAAAGTCCATGACCTGATCCGTAAACTTGCTGATGCAGGATGCATCGTATCGGTTCAAGATCCTGAACTGACGAAGAAGCAGATTGAGGAGCTAGGATTTCATTACGGCACTATGACCGACGGACCCTACGACTGCGTCATCGCCGCAGTGCCACACAGGAGCTACAAGGAGAAACTCACCGAACTGGATTTCGTGAAGGCACTCAAGAAGCCGGGATTGTTCTACGATCTCAAGTCGATGTGGGATGAAGCAAAGTTCAAGAAGGCGGGGGTGAGGTATTTAGCACTTTAATTACCTCCGCGACACAATGTCGCGGCTACGGTAAAAATAAAAACGAACGCAGCTGCGGCATCGTGCCGCAGATTGTTGATGAAAAATTTGTAGAGCCGCAAAATTTTGCGGCTCTACAGAACCATTTCAATCGTAGAGACGCCCCGGCGGGGCGTCTCTACCACTCATCGCATATTTCCCCATTCCCCACACAAAGAATTGTGCGCTGGTTCCGGTGGGGATGTGTACAATTACTATGATTTCCGTCCTGCATCCCATGAAGAAAATCCTCCCCATCGGTCTGCTTCTCGGCTTCCTGTCGCTGATCCTCCTCGTGACGATCAAGCCCTACGGCTGGAACATCACCGCGATGTTTCATATGGATCATGTCATCGCGGATAAACATCCGCTGCCAAAGGGATTCGTTGTCCTGAACATTCCAAGCTACGACGGTGCGCAGTACTACCAGGT